>DATIEE010000027.1 GCA_035455925.1 Candidatus Babeliales bacterium | reverse complement strand
CTTGTGAACGTTTATTAATGACGCTTGCTCTGGGTGGACTTACCGCAGAGTTTTCGCGATGGGCTTATAATGAGAGTGATAAAAGAACATTTAGTTTATTGAGGGGGCTGAAAGAAGGTTTTTCAGAGCCCTTGCGTCAACATTCGCCCTATCTTTTAAAGTTAAAAAAATCTCAATCTGGCTATAATGATCGTGATTGGACTAAAGCATTTCTTTGTGAAGGATCTTGGGGAGATAGATATACTGTTATGGCCAAAGGTATGTCAAAAATGATTCCTGGCATTGCTCAGGCTAATGCGGCTGTATGTGCAACCATTCCTACACTTTTTTTTGATTATAAGTTTGGTACTACTATTGTTTACACGTGTAGATTGATTATTTCGATGAATAGTGATCTTAATGAATTACAACGTCGGGTTTCTGCTGTAGCACATGGTGTGGATGGACTAATCAAGTTACGAAAAATTTTAAATCATCATAGCAAGGAGTTGGGTGATTTTTTTAATGAAGATGATTCCAATGTTGATGTGCTGACTA
This sequence comes from Candidatus Babeliales bacterium, assembly GCA_035455925.1. NCBI lineage: Bacteria > Candidatus Babeliae > Candidatus Babeliales > Candidatus Babeliales bacterium. The sequence continues at coordinate 8,718 of DATIEE010000027.1, read as the reverse complement.
AAAAACTATTATCACAACGTTTTTTGCAAAAACCAGGATATTTTTATTCACGAGGGCATGTGTTAGTGATGCATAGAGAGTTACAGCATATAAAAAAATCATTAATTCCTATGTTGCGTTCAGTTGCTTTATTAGATGCATATTGTTCTCTTGCAACGCTGTATAAAGAAAGTCAGAAAGAACCGGTTGTTTTTAGTTTCCCAAAGTTTATAGAATCTCCAAAACCATTTGTCTGTTATCATAACGCATGGTTGCCTTTGTTGCCTTTTAATGAAGCTATTACTAACGATCTTGTTTTGGGCGGAGATCAGCCGGGCAAAATTATTATCACTGGGCCTAATGGTGGTGGAAAATCAACTATACTAAAAACATATTTAGCAACTATATTGGCTCAATCATGGTGTATTATACCAGCAGAATATGGAGAGCAAACGTTATTCACTAGTATTAAAACAGGTCTTGCTCCTCATGAAGATTTAGAGCATGGATTATCTACATTTATGGCTGAGAAAAAAACAATGTCAGAGTTATTGGCTGATATTACTCAATCAGATGAAAATCATCATACGCTTGTTTTGGTTGACGAGCCATACAAAGGAACTGTTGACGATGAGTCAGCCAAAAGAATTTATCAATTTGGTAAAGATATTTCAGCATTTGATTGTGCATTAGTTGCTATTGCAACCCATGTTAAAAAACCAATTATGCTTGCATACGATACCAATGGAATTTTTGGTAATTATCAAGTAAAAATTAATGAGATATATCCTGGAATTTTTGAACGACTTTTTAAACTTGAAAAAGGCCCTGCTATGTGGTGGTTTGAAGATGAGGATAAACGAAGTCGTTTTATTGATTGGATTAGTGTAAGAGCGATTTCTTAGTAATCTAAAAAAACTATTTTTACCCCCTCTTGTTGACAATATTAGACAAAGACTTATAATTACTATTAGGATCTGTTTTGTTTTTTTAAAACATTCACATCTCAAAATAATAATAATTATCGTTTAAGTAGGGGGTATTTCTATGTTTAATAAATCGACGATTTTTTTAACAATAGCGGCATTTTTTGCTGTGAATGTGGTGCATCCTGTATCGTAATTGGAATTGGCAGGATAGGGATACGTCTCGTATGAGTTTTTCCAGCGATTTTAAGTTTGGGACGCTAATTTTTGCTGGTGAAGTTGAGAAGTGTGATCACTGGAATCGTTATAAAGAAGATATACAATTGATGAAAGAATCTGGACTTACGGCCTGTTCTTTATCAATTGATTGGGAAAAGGTAGAGCCATCATTAGGATATTTTGATCAACAAGCGCTACAGCATTATGCTGATGCCTGTGATGAGTTTAATTATAATAATATTGAACCAGTAATAATTTTGAAAGATTATCGTGATCCAGCATGGTTCATTAATTGTGGTGGTTTTGAGAAAGATTATAATATTCAGTATTTTGAAGAGTATTGTTCTAAAGTTTTTGAAGCATTACAAGGAAAAGCGTATAAGTTTATTACGTTTTGGTCGCCAGAATCATATGCTATGCTTGGCTATTGGAATAAAACACATTATCCATTTAAAAAGAATATGCAATTGGCGATTGATGTACTAAAAAATGAACTCGAAGCGCATGTTCGTGTGTATCAAAACCTTAAAAAAGCTGATACAGAAAATAAAATACACGTGGGTATCACGAAGCACGTTGTTCAACTTGAACCTTATTACCCATGGGATAAGCTTGCATGTTCGATGGCGAACAAACTTACTAATGATTCATTTTATACATTTTTTACAACGGGTAAATTTGATATTTCCATTCGTACGTTACCCGCAAAATGGGGTGGTGTTGTAAAACATTATACAAACTCATTAGCACCGCACTCAATTGATTTTATTGGTATTAATTATCATAGTCATTATCAAATGAAGAACTTTAAACGTATGTCGTTTGCTCATGAAGCTAAAACAGATGTTAAAAAGGTAACCGTATACCCAGAAGGTTTATATGCTGCAATTAAGGAAGTAGACACTAAAATGGCACGTCAATTAAACATTCCAATGATTATTACTCAAAGTGGTATTGCTACAACGAATGATAATCTTCGCAAGCTTCATGATGAGCGTTATGTGTATGCAACACATGCAGCTATGCAAGATGGTTGTAATGTTCAAGGGTTTTATTATTATAGCTTTCTTGATGGATTTTCATGTGGAGAATATGGTAAGAAATTTGGGCTGTATTCTGTTGATTATGGAACAATGGAAAGAACAATTAAGCCTGGTGCATCTCGATTTGTAGAAATAGCAAAGAAGCATGGAGAAAGCCAATAAGATATTGTATCGCATAAGAAGTTCCGGTATTTTAGAGGTTGTATGAGATTAATCATATTACCTCTAAAGCCGGATTTTTTATTTAACCTACGCTACGTAGGTTAAATAAAAAAATCCAGAACTTGCCTTATTTGACGTAGTTTTTATTTATGATAGAATTATAATAATGGAATTAAATAAGTTCATTTTAGATAAGGGAATTACTGCATGAACGTAAAAAATATATCATTATTATTGTTATTGTTTGGTTTATCCCTGGCAAATTGTGAAAGTTCACTCAGTAATGAAGCTTTTCAAGCAATAGAAGAAATACCATTACTTAAAGAGTTGCAAGGAGCGAAGAAAAAATTAAAAATATTGCAACGTAAGTTGCCTTTTTATGAAATTGAATGTCAGCAACATCCGAACGCTACAGGTAAACTTCCGATACTTGGAACGGTTACCTATAATAGTAAAGAATGTACGCTGTTATCTGCGCTGTTAGCTAACATATTAGATTTGGAACTTAAGGTTAAATATTTAGAAATTGACTGGAAGGCATCGGATGAATATTTAGATAGCCTTAACGATGAGCAAAAAACAACATAGTTTTTTAATGGTTTATGGTTTTATACCATAGGTCACCATATTATTTAAAAAAAGCCTCGCATATGCGGGGCTTTTTTATTGACGGGTATAGCTCTTTACGTTATTCTAATAATGTCTTTGAAATAAATATATGCCGGGGTGGCGAAATGGCAGACGCACGAGACTCAAAATCTCGCGATGGTAACATCATGTCGGTTCGAGTCCGACCCTCGGCACCAAAATTAAATTCAACATGTATAAGTTATGTTGAATGTCATGAGGAACAAAAAATAAGGGATTATATTTAGGTGGAAGCACAAAATTGTGTTTTTTGTAAAATAATCGTTGGCAAAGTACCATCAAAAATAATTACTCAAACAGATGAAGTGATTGTTATTGATAATATTGCACCTAAAGCAATAATTCATTATCTTATTATTCCCAAAAAACATATCTCGGATATTACTGAATTAAATAATGATGATATACCATTAGCAGGGCAGATGATTTTGATGGCTAAACAACTTGCAGCAGCATTACCTGGTTCACAGGCATTTCGTCTTATTGTTAATAATGGTTCTGATGTTGGTCAAAGTGTGTTTCATTTACATTTCCATTTTCTTGCAGGTCAAAAATTTTCTGATTATTAAATTTAATTTTTTTCTATAAAAATGTATTTATTTTTAGTTATGTTTTTCATATACGCTTCACATAAAAAGGAGATTGTATGAAAAAGATGATAATTGCCTTTCTTTTGTTACATTCTGCTAGTGTACAACCTATCGCTATAATTGGCCATCGTGGAGCATCAGGGCCGGTGCAAGAAAATACATTGTCATCATTTGAGTATGCGATACAATGTGGTGTTGATATGATTGAATTGGATGTTTGGAAGTGTGCGTCAGGTGAATTGGTTGTTTTTCATGATGCAAAAGTTGATCGATTAACTGATGGTCATGGTTATGTAGCATTAAAAACATTGAATGAATTAAAATGCCTTAAAATACGTGATTGTGAAGTTATTCCTACATTAATTGAAGTATTTGAATTAGTTAATCGTCGGGTGAAAATTTATATTGAATTAAAAGGTGCACATATTATTGAGGATGTTTTGCAACTTATTGATTATTATGTTGTGCATAAAAAATGGAATTATGATGATTTTTTAATTGGATCATTTGATCATGTTCAGCTGCAAACTGTTAAAAACGTAAATAAGTCCATCCCCGTTATAGCTATTGTGTATGGTATACCGATTAGTCTTGGAGCATCTGTTATGAGTACTAATGCAGATATTGTTTGTTTGGATAGTGAATTTATTAATCAGCAATTTGTTGATGATATTCATGCGCGAGGGATGCTGGTATATGTTTACACCATAAATGATAGAGATGATCTTGCACGTTCACTGAGTTATGGAGTTGATGGTATTATTACTGATAATCCTGATTATATTCGTATTATTTTTTCTTTATAGTTAGATTTATTTTTTAATTCATCTTGATAAAACGTATAAAGACCAATAAGAACTATGATTATGGATAAATAAAAATGCCATGAAATTGTTTCTTGAAAAAATGCCCAACCGTATAATGCAGCAAATAATGGACTTAAAAAACTGGTGAAGGACATAAAAGTTGCAGAATATGTTTTGAGAAGTTTTGCGTAAATATTATGGCATAAAATATTGCTAATAAATACCATGACAATGAGTCCTTTACTGAAAGCAATAGGATTATATAGAGGTGCTGGACCTTCAATGGCGTATGAGGTTATCAATGAGAGTAGTCCTCCGCTAGCCATACAAATTCCATTGACTACAGAAGTATCATAGTCTTTATGACGTACTAATTTTTGGATTAATATCCAGCTATAGCAGTGAAGTGAGACAGAAAGCATGAGAAACATTTCATATTTCGAAATGAAAAAAAATTCTCCTAATGTTGCTTCAGCGGGGCTTGATGATATGAGTATAGGAATCATTCCAATGAGTCCTATTGAAAGACCACACCATTGTTTAATAGAAAGTCGTTCATTAAAAAGAAAGTATGCATAGAGTGCTGATAGAAACGGTGAAAAATTATAGAAAAAAGATGTTTTCCAAACAGGTAGTGCATCTAAAGCATATAATCGCAATCCATAAGTTATATACATGCCTAAAACAATGATTTGCGCAAATATCCAAAAATGATGCTTTCCTTGAAAATTAAGCTTTGTTCGTGGTAAACAATATTGATATATGAGTAAAATTCCTCCTGCTATGAGCATACGGCTGCCCGATAAAAATAATGGCGAAGCAAAGCTTAGAAGATATTTTCCAATAGGAAAAGAGGTCGCAAAAAGTGCCTGTAGGAGAACAATAAATGTCATAATGTTTATACCTAATAAAATTAATAAGAATTGTATTGTTACAGTATACAGTATAAATAAAAAATGGGGAAAAAATTATGCAAAATTTTGTACAAAATAGATGGTGTATTGGTTTAATTGGATTGTTATTTTTATATAGAGTGTCCATTTTTACCATGGATATAAATTATAGTAACATAAATGAAGATCCTTCAAACAAACCAGTAAAAACAATAACCTTATTCAGTCCTTGTGATGCTGTAAAACAAGGTGAGTTGTGGAGTAAAGTTGTTCCAGGGAGTTTTTTTATGGCTCCCGATGGTACAAGCATAATTATGGGGTATCATGGAATGGTTAAGTTTATTGGGTGTAATTCTTCAGGTGATAATAATGCAAGCGTGATTATGCAGCATCCTTGTGTGCGTCATATTCCTATGATTGCGCTAGCGCAAAGAAAAGATAAGTCATTACTAATAGTTTCTGCCGGTAATTATATAGATGGAGAAAGTGCCAAGCGAGTATCTGAATATTATGTATTTGTTAATAAATGCTTTAGTATGAACAAATTAGAACTTCCTATTCAGGCAATTGCCCTGGATCCAGTGGGAGAAGTACTTGCAATAGCTCATGATACTACCTACACAATTATTGATTTGGTAAATAAGAATCATGATGCTTATTTTTTTACTATTAATAATAAGGATAATTTAATTGCAGATCTTGCATTGAATATTAGTGATAATGCATTGAGCGTAGCAGGTATGAATAAAGGTATACAGTTAATGACTTTTTCAAAAACTGATAATTCACTTAAGTTGAGTGATCCATCATTATTTTTTCAGATGAATGATGCTATAAAAAAAATACATTATCCAAATAATCATGAATTATTATATGTAACGTATGAAGGTGAGGTAAAAATAATAAATATATATGATTTCTTTATTAACAATACTTCTGATGCAACTGCGTATACCTTTGCTTTTAACCCTTTATATGATCAGGTTGTTTTTGATCAACGTAAATATATTGCAACAGCTCATTGGACCAATAATATAAGAGTAGATCAACAAATGCGTTGTAAGGTAGAAGTGTTTTGTAAAGAAAAAGACTCTATTAAGAAGGTTATTTTAGAAGCGCCTAATATAGAAAAATCGTATAATTATATAACGGAGCTGGGTAATCGTGAAGTAGGCATTAGTCATTTGTTGCATGTCGCCTTATCTGGTAAGTATGTTGCAGCGCTTGCAACAGATGGAAAGATCCGTGTATGGTATTTAGATGAATGTAACAGTATTAGTAATGCGCATAATAACATTCAAACAATGGGTGATAAAAATAAAGTAGAACCAGTTGTTTATCGCCAAGAAAATTATTTTCCTGTTAAAAAAGATTTGGTTGATACTTCTTCTCGAAAATTATCTCAGTTTCAAAAAGCGGTAACTATAGTTGATGCGCCATCGACTGATGATCATGTACAAGATCAGGTTGAGGATAATAAAAAGGATACAAAATTAAAGAAACCATCTTCTCCCAGAATTATAAAAGTTTTAGCTACGCGTTCTTCAAAAAATAATTCAGGAGGCTCTAAAGAAGATAGCCCCGAGAATTCACCACGCAAGAAGAATAATACATCAAACAGTGATCTTATACAGTTGAAGAACTATGAAAGTAAAAAATGATAGTTAATGTTTTATTTTCATAGTTGTAGCAATAAACATAGAATTTTTTTTTATAAAGATCTTTATGTATAAGATGATGCTTGGCGGAATGTATAATTAATCAGCATTGACTATTTTTGTGTGAGTAAAGAAAGTTTAATTACATCATTTCCATAAAAAAAAAACGGACCTTCACTTTGTCCGCGGCCTCTTGCATCAAAAAGTAAAATATTACAATATTCAGGTAACAAAGCATAAAATGTCGCCTTACTTCTTTTCGTCCAGAGAACTATCCAGCGAAAACAATAGCATTACAGGCTGCATTAGGTCGAGTTAAAAAAGACTATATAACGTAAGGTTGTTGGTAAATAATTTTTTAAAAAAAGAAGATGAATAAAATTATGTAATCTGTCCGTGCAGGATCAAGATAAAGATAGTATTATTATGATGGGTAAGCGATATGTTTTTTGTTTTCATTATAGAGTAAAAAACATTTTTTGTAGCGTACTGTGATTAATAATAAAATTTTAAGATAAAGTAGTATATGAATATTATAACAATTGTTATCAGTATAGTATTGTCTCTATTTTCGACAATTGTTATGAGTTATGTGTCCTTGGCAACTCCAATTGGTCCGTGGATTGCACCGACACTTGTTTTTATTGCGTTATTATGTTCAAAAATTGTCACAAAAATGAGCACTTCTTCTCTAAGTTATGCAGTTTGTGCAGGATCAATTGGCGGTATTTTAGCTACAGCATCTGCTTTTTCATTTCCAACAATCTATTTTCTTGACCCAGCTTTATTTGCAACATGGATGAGTTCACCATTATTTTTTAGTGCCTTATTGGGGTGCTTTTCTTTTTTAGCTGGGATGTTTGGAATGTTAATAGCAGATTTGTCAGAAAAAACATTAATTGATACGCAGAATTTATCTTTTCCTATTGGGCAACTTGTTCATAAAATGATTGCTGCACAAAATCAAGTTCGTAAGGCATATGAGTTGATAATGGGTTTTGTACTTGCAGCATTATTTTCTTTTCTGCAGGGAGGGTTTTTTTTAAAGTACGCTGTTATCCCAAAATCAATAGTACTATTGTCACCGTTAAAATGGGCAATTTTCTCATTGCCACGCATGGTTATTAATCTTGATATTGCACCTATGATTTGGGCGATTGGTTTTGTCACCGGGCATGTTATTGCTTTGCCTCTTGCTGTTGGTGCCGGGGCTAATATTGTTTTTTTGTATCCACTACAGAAATTATGTTTTTCATATTTATCTTCAACAGAATTTACGCTTGCCTTTTGTAGTGGTGTTGTTTTTTTTATTACCGCAATGAGTTGTCTAACTTTGCCTAAACAAATTGTTGATGGAGCAAGAAATAGTATTAAAAGAATGAAGACTAAAAATGCTTTAATAATAAATTTTTTTCGTATTCATGATGTCATATTGTGTCTGATTATTATCGTTGGATTTGTTTTATTTTTGTCGTATTTTAAATTTCCCTGGTATGTACAGCTATATCTAGCTATTTGTAGTGTTATTACGACGTATCAAATTGCAGCAATTGCAGGACGTATTGGACTAGCGTTATTGGGGCGTTTTGCAACATTTGTAATGGTTCCCGCTATGCTTATGTTTAATATTAATTATATGCATATGGTTTTTATTGCGACATTTATTGAAATGAGTGGTGGTGTTGCAGCTGATGTTTTATTTGGTCGTAAGCTTGCACAGCTATCTGATATTTCACGTGTAAAAATGCGCCAGTATCAGCTGCTGGGTTTGGTTATAGCTTCACTAAGTATTGG
>DATIEE010000026.1 GCA_035455925.1 Candidatus Babeliales bacterium | reverse complement strand
CGTATTCACATTGAAGAAGATGCAGGTAAAAATATACATTCAAATTATAGCAATGAAAGTTTTGTTGATTTAAACCGTGCAGGAACACCCTTGCTAGAGATTGTCAGTTATCCTGATATCTCGTCTACCTATGAAGTGCGTACATATCTCAAAACATTGCGTTCAATCGTTCAATATCTAGGCATTTGTACTGGAAACATGGACGAGGGGGCATTTCGCGCAGATACAAATATTTCCGTACGCAAAAAAGGACAAAAAGAGCTCGGTACTAAATGTGAACTAAAAAATATCAATTCATTCAAATTTATCGCTGATGCAACGGAGCATGAGCTAGAGCGTCAAATTGATATTTTAGAAAATGGTGGTAAAGTGCGCTCTGAAACTCGCCTGTGGGATTCCAAAAAAGGAACCACCATCGTTATGCGATCAAAAGAAGAAACGGCAGATTATCGCTTTTTTCAGGAACCAGATTTAGCAGCAATTGTCATTGACGACGATCGACTCGAAAAAGCAAAGAACAGTATGCCAGAGCTTCCACTTGCAAAATTTGAACGTTTTACCAAACATCTTGGCTTAACTGATTATGAAGCTGATATTTTAATAGAAGATATATCTCTTGCGAATTATTTTGATGAAGCAAAAAAACATACAACGAGTTCAAGTATTATTCATTGGGTCTTACGTGACCTTATGGGCTATCTTAAAGAATACAAAGTATCTCTTGAAGAATGTAAAATTACTCCTACGCGACTTGCAAGTATTGTTAATTTGGTTGATCAGGGAGTCATCAATAGCCCTACAGCCAAAGAATTATTCATTTTGGTCGCAGAGACTAACAAAGAACCTTTAGAACTTATTGAAGAAAAAGGTTTAAAACAAATTGGCTCTCGTGAAGAGTTAGAAGAGTTAGTAAAAGAAATTATTGCAGCAAACCCTCGTCAAACTGAAGACTATCGAGCAGGAAAAGATAAACTATTTGGTTTTTTTGTAGGCCAAATGATGCAAAAAACTAACGGCAAAGGCAATCCACAATTAATTAATGAGTTAATTAAAAAACATTTAAACCTTAGTAATTAACAGAAATTGAACAATGACGCAGGTAAATCAAGAATTTCTTACTGCAGTCCTACATGAAACTTCAAATTATGAAATTACGAATCATAATCTTGCACTAAAGGTCTTTTGTATAGAAACTCCGCTTGGATCTATGTTTGCCATGTCAGATGAATATGCATTATATTTTTTAGAGTTTACTGATCATTTTGAGTTAAAAGACAGGATAAAAAAATTTTGTTACAGAACTAACTCTACTATCATTATTGGTAGCTCAGTTCCCATTACATCGATAACAACAGAGCTTACTTTATATTTTGATGGTAGTCTAAAAAAATTTAAAACACCACTGCAATTATTAGGTAGTCCTTTTCAAAAATCTGTTTGGAAAGCGTTGCAAAGTATCCCTTACGGACACACCAGAAGTTATACTGAACAAGCAAAAATTATAGAAAAGGAATCTGCTTACAGAGCTGTAGCAAATGCTAATGGAGCCAATAAGATTTCCATTGTAATTCCATGTCATCGAGTTATTAATAGCAATGGCAATCTAGGAGGATATGGTGGGGGTCTTGCTCGTAAAAAATGGCTTCTTGATTTTGAAAGAAAAAATTATGACAACTGAAATCAGTCACATTAGATCTATGCTAATTAATTTAGCTACTGCCAAAGATAAACGAAACTATTTTTTTAAGACAGGTGTTGGTGATTACGCTGAACATGACCAATTTATTAATGTATCTGTTCCGGTATTACGAAAAATAACAAAACAATTCTCAGACTTATCTTCTGACAATATTCAACAATTACTTACATCATCTTTTAATGAGGAACGATTATTGGCATTGTTTATTCTTGTACAGCAGTACCAAAAATCTAATGATAATAATAAAAATGAACTGTACCAATTATATATAAACAATATAAAATATGTTAACAACTGGAATCTTGTCGATGCGTCTGCGCATCTTATTCTAGGTGCTCATATAATACATAAAGATAAAGACATTCTTATTACACTAGCCCGCTCAAATAATTTGTGGAAACGGCGTATCGCAATCGTTGCAACATGGTACTTTACTCGTCTTAATGAATGCGAATGGACTTTTAAAATCGCCTTACTTTTACTCACTGATACCCATGATCTTATTCATAAAAGTGTTGGTTGGATGTTGCGTGAAGCAGGAAAAAAGAGTACGCCTTTACTTATTGATTTTCTTGATATCTATGCTAAACAAATGCCACGAACAATGTTACGTTATGCCATTGAAAAGCTTCCCGAACAACAAAGAAAATTATATATGATACGTAATTAAAAATATTCTATTATTTTTAAATCCTATACTATCAAAAAAATCTGATGTTATTACAATAATATCCGTAATGTATGCTGTAATATCTTCCCCATATAAAAATATTCGTAACTATTCAATGTGTTTTTATATGTCTATTATTATATGAGGCGAATATTACACAAGTGGATTTGGTGTAAAATAGATTAAACTAGAAAATTTCTTTCTATTGATTGATTTACACAGATGCGTAATATGAGCAAAATCTTTTCCTTTGATATAAATTTTGCGACTATATATTAATTTTATTTTTGACACAGGAGGCTTTACCGGTCCAAGAATAGTTACTGATAATGCATTCTTTTTTGCATACGCATACAGATGATCAAAGAGATATTCTACATCTTGTATCAATTGTTTTTCATTAGAATTTTTTATTTCCAATTCAGCAAAACGCGATGCTGGTGGATATCCAAGCTCAATACGCATATCAATCTCTTTTGCATAAAATGTAAGATAATCTATTTCGTTAAGATGTTGATATACCTCATGATTTGCCATTGTTTGAATAATAACAGTACTTTGTGCATGGTTTCTTCCGGCGCGTCCTGATACTTGAATTAATTGTTGTAGCGCAATTTCAGTAGCATTGTACGCAGCCAAATTTAGTTGTAAATCGGCCCATAATACACCGACTAACGTAACATGGGGAAAATGAAACCCTTTAGTAATTGTTTGAGTACCAACGAGAATATCAATCTTTCCATTTATCATATCAGTAAGAGTTTGTTGCCATAATTTTTTTTTAGTAGTTGTATCTAAGTCAGCCCTAGCAATAATTGCCTGTGGAAACATTTTTTGTAATATAGTAACAATTTTTTGTGTGCCAATCCCTTTTTTTAAAAAGTCGTCAGCGCTGCTGCGGCATTCAGAACAATGAGATGGCAAGGTATATGATACACCACAATAATGACAGACAAGACGATTGTCTTCATGCAAGGTTAAGCTTACTGAGCAATTGTTACATGAAAAAATAAATGTGCATGTTTTGCATTGTACAAAAAAACTAAAGCCACGGCGATTAATAAAAATAATAGTTTGTTCTTTTTTGTGTAGTCGATCTATTATTGCCGCTTCTAATTCTTTACTAATCCAAAACTGTTTTCTATTTTTGTTTTCTGTTAAGGATACAACTTCCAACGTTGGTAATGTTCCAGAAAATCGTTTTTTTAGTTGAAAAAATGCCCATTTTTTTGTTTTAACATTATATAATGTTTGCATTGATGGTGTTGCAGATCCTAATACAATAGGTATACATGCTTCTTGTGCACGCATAAGAGCAGCTTCTTTGGTATTTATTTTTGGGTGTTTTTTTTCTTGATACCCTACTTCATGTTCTTCATCAACAATAATAATACCAAGATTTGGGATAGGAAGTAATATTGGTAAATGCACACCAATTAAAATCATAGCCGTTTTGTTTTTAAGATTATTCCAGACTTTATTTTTTTCTTTGGGTGTTTTTCCGGAATGAAAACCGTAAATAGGTAAATCAGGTAATTCTTGCTTGAGGCGATTTTCAAAAGCTATAGCAAGAGTTACTTCTGGTAACAACAATAAACTTGTTTTATTTTTAGTTAATGCATCACAAAAAAGATGTTTATATATTTCTGTTTTTCCTGATCCAGTAATACCATGTAATACTATGGGCATATATATATTTGCGCCAATACAAGGTGAAACATACTCACATACTTTCTTTTGTTCACCAGTTAATTGTATGTTGCTTGCTGTTGAATGTATTTGTTGTTCTTGCGTGATAATCAACTCATTTTCTTTTTTAATAGTAAGAAAATGATGAATTCTTTTAATAAAATGCAATGTATCTATTTGATAATAATCGCCTAATTTTTTTAAAAAAGGAAGGTAATGTATGTCTTCCGGTAATGGTTCAATTCCATAAATTTCTTTGCAATCAAAGGTAATAATGGACGGCTTTATAATATATTCATCAATAACAAGCGCCGGAACTATACGATTACGTAACGGTACTTGTACAATTAATCCTGTTAAAGGACCATAGTTGCACGTTGTTGGTACACGGTACCACAAAGGTTCGGGTAATCCATTTAAAAGCCTAACACGAATAAACATTATTATAGTATACAAAAAATTAATATACTTGTAAGTGAAAAAATTTTCTCTATATATCTTGTTTTCTATAGTATACTTTTATTACTATTTGTTACAATTTGGTAATTATCAAAAAATAAAGGTTTTATTTTCATGTTTTTTATTATAATGATTGTGTTATTTTTGTTTAGTGTTGCAATACCCATATTTTCTAGTCAAATAGCTGATAATAGTATAAATATTTCTGTACAATTAAATGAGCCAATAAATTTAATGTATATGTTGCGAGATGAAGATAATTTAAAAAAATTTAATATAAAGGCATCAAATAATATTCCATATCTTCGAGTTTGTTATCGCAACTGTAGTTTTAAGGATGTAAATCTTTTTGATGCTTGCGATAGATTGCTGCAAGAGTCAAATGATTTAACATGTAATGAGATATATAAGAAAGAATTAAATAGATTAAAAAATCAAGATAATATTGCAACAATTAAAGATATTACTAACGTATATAATGATTTAAGAGATAATCTATTGCGTATTCCTTTTAATTATTTTTTAAAATATGATGAAGATGATAAATATTTTGTATGTCAAAAAAATATTAAGTTTAAGAATAAAGATGAGGTACTTTTTTCATTTAAGAAAATTATTAATTCAACTGAACGTATATTTAATATAATTTTTGGAAATGATTTAAGTAATGATTCACCACAAACAGCTATAAACTCTTTTTATGAGAATCCCAAAAGTATTGTGGATCAGGAAGAACAATTGATTGAGCTAGGTATTCTCGCTAAAAATAATTATGGAAAGATTATTCATGGTCAAAACGGTTATTTCCACACTAAGCCGATTCAAATAAAAATTAATATTACTAACACTCACGGAATAGTTAATTCTCTTTTTTATATAAATGAAGAGCTAATTACCAATTATAAAAAACTAAAAATTGATATACAATGTAATGAACCCTGTTTTACTATTGATTATGGGCTTACAATAGAAAAATCAACTGAAAATCAAACAATTTTACCTGAAATATTAAATTCTATAAGAGACCATTTGAATAAAATTGCAGGTATTCCGTTACGTTTTTTAATAAAATCTAAGGATAATATAAAGATTGATTTTACACCAGAAAACATTGATTGTTTTGAATTTAAAGCAAAAAATGAAACAGTAATCGAACTTGTTGTGCCATATGCGAATAAAGAAATTAGATGTGAGGTAAGAATAAGTAATTGGAAAAATTTAGTAAATAGATCTCTTATAGAATACGTAGATATGTTTCGGAAGAAGCCAAACTATTTTATAAATTGTAATAATCTCAATGCATTGATTAAAGAAGAGATTATTTCATCTGATGGAAATAAGCACGGAGAAAATTCATTTTTTGGAACAGAAATAAAAAAAGAAAGAAGACGTGCTGAATTAACTTTATTCTACTCTCGTTTAAAAAAATTATCTTTGTGTGGGCTATGTGGTCTGATTGCGTTTATAGTATTTTTTAAAAATTCCATTAATTGGTCAGCTATTGTACGATGGTAAATTTTTTTTTACAATCAAAAGTAGTAGTGGATAAGGTTTTGGTGTATATTCATCAATAACAAGTGCAGGAACGGTGCAATTGCGTAAGTTATTATTTGTTACAATTTGGTAATTATCAAAAGATAAAGTTTAGGTACATGTTTTTTATAACAATGATTGTGTTTTTTTTGTTTAGTGGTGCAATACCCATATTTTCTAGTCAAATAGCTGATAATAGTATAAATATTTCTGTACAATTAAATGAGCCAATAAGTTTAATGTATATGTTGAAAAATGAAGATAATTTAAAAAAATTTAATATAAATACATCAAATAATATTCCATATGTTAATGTTAAGGAATATAAGACAAAATCAAATCAAGATAATATTGCAACAACTAAGGATATTACTAACGTATATAATGATTTAAGAGCTAATCTATTGTGTATTCCTTTTAATTGTTTTTTAAATAACAAAAATTTTAACAAATTTAGAAATAAAGATGAAGTGCTTTTTTCATTTAAGAGAATTATTAATTCAACTGAACATATATTCAATATAATTTTTGACAATGATTTAAGTAAGAATTCACCACAAATAGCTATAAACTCTTTTTATGAACATCCAGGCAATCGTCTGATAGATGAAGAAAAATTAATTGAGCTAGGTATTCTCGCTAAAGACAATGATGGAAAGATTATCCATGGCGAAAATGGTTACTTTAATACCAAACCAATTCAAATAAAAATATATATTAATCGTCCGAGGCTATTATATATTGATGAAGCAACCATAAAACAATATAAAAATATTGGTATTTCCATTAATCATAATGACCCATGCTTTCTGATTCATCCGAACAATTATGAAATAGAAAAACCAAATGAAGGTCAAATAATTATAAACAAGATAAAATCTCTCATGAAAAATTTTATTCTTAAAATAGGTGCCGTACCATTGCGCTTTCTGATAAAATGTAAAGGTGAAAAAGATGTACCCTTTACCCTAGAAAATCTTAACCATTTTGAATTTAAAAAACAAGATGAAGCTTTAGTCAAATTTACGTTGACATATAAGAATATGCAAATTAAGTGTGAGATAAATTTATATAATCATAAGGATTTAACAGAAAAAACTCTTACAGATTATATAAATAATTTTCGGGATTCTCCACCTGATTATATTGTCCTTAATACTAGTAATGCTCAAAATAATAATAGAAAAGAATTAATTAAAAAAAAAATTATTTCCATTGATGGTAAATCACATGGAGAAAAGTCCTTTTTTGGAACAGAAATAAAAGAAACAGAACAATGTACTGAAATTAAAACAGAAATAAAAAAAACAGGACAACGTGCTGAATCAGCTTTATTCTTTTCTCGTCTCAAAATAGTATCTTTTTGTTGTTTATGTGGATTGATTGCCCTTATAACATTTTTAAAAAATTCCAAAAATTTATCTTCCATTTTACAATTTCAAATTTTGTAGTAACCATGTTTTCCAATCAAAAAATATTTAAATATGGTTTAATTCATGTCAATATAAAAAATAGAGTAAAAAAATTATATTGATATGTTACACTGATAAAATAGTTTTTTACTTTTTAAGGAATGTTATGTCTATGAATTATAATCATGTTGTAGGCTTATTTTGTATTATGGGTGGTCTTATTATTATTATAACAGTGCTCGGAACTCTATTGTTTAAACTTTTCGTTGGCCTTGCTGCACTATCACTTATTAATTATGGGTTACGACTTCGTGGATTACCACCATTACAGTTATTGTTACCATTAATGGCAAGTAGGAAACGTTGGTTTTAGCAAGGTTATAGTGTATGAATGATTATTTCTCTTTTGTAATCCCTGCAGGAAGCTTGTCACGCATTTTTGTATTAATTTTTATTGGTATACCATTAGTAAAATGGTGTAGCAAACTACTCACTACTTTATGTTTAAAGCGTTTTTCACGCCATGCAACTGTCTTGGTTGGACATATTATTTTTTACGGCGGATTAAGTTTCATTGGCATTACTGTTTTACATGAGCTTGGTTTTAATATTTCTGCATTATTGGGAGCAGCAGGAGTATTTGGTGTTGCTATTGGTTTTGCATCACAAACAAGCATATCTAATATTATTAGTGGCTTTTTTTTACTCCTTGAATGTCCTTTTTTGGTTGGCGACAAGATCAAAAGTTGCGATGTTGTTGGATATGTAGAGGAAATTGATTTACTTTCAGTACGTATTCGTACAGCTGACAATACATTGATACGTTTACCAAATGAA
The DNA here is from genome assembly GCA_035455925.1 of Candidatus Babeliales bacterium. Lineage (NCBI taxonomy): Bacteria > Candidatus Babeliae > Candidatus Babeliales > Candidatus Babeliales bacterium. Next base: position 21,744 of record DATIEE010000026.1, on the reverse strand, counting down.
GCAGTACTTAAACATAGTGTAGTTAATTACACGCATTATACAATAAAAAGGATTGATTATATAATATCACTGCCATATACCAATGATATACAAGAAGCACAACATATTATTTATGATATTATTCAAAAAAATAGTTCATTTTTTTGTAAAGAGCCGGTACCTACTGTTAGGTTGCAGGGAATAGAACAACCTTATAATACTAACGAAGTACGGATATTTTTAATAGTACACGTGTGGGTTCTTACAGAGAAATTTTCGTCAGTATCAGCAATTTTGATGGAACAATTAAAGAATCAGTTTGATATACATAAAAGTACTATAACGATAGTACAGAAAAATTAATGTGATTGTCTGTAAATTTTTATAAAAAATGTATTGCAACTTTTTTATAAAATATGATTGAATGTTACGTGTGTAAATATTTATTATGTAAAATAAAGGAGCGTATGTTATGCAAGAAAGAAAAAGTTTTGTACCTGAAGCAATTGGGTTTGGATTTAGAGCACTTATCGAACATGTACGTCTCTTTGTTATTGTTTTATTAGCAGGAACTGGCGTTATTGCATTGGTGGTAGGTATTATTGGTTATCTAAATAAAATTTTTATTCAAACTGTTATGTCTTCACAAGCATTACAAAATTACCAGGAATGCGTTGGATATAATTGCGCTGCAGTAGCATATCAATCGGGAGCTTCTTTGATGAGTTTAGTCTCAAACAGTATATTCTCTCTTTCTCTATCAGCGGTCGCCTTAGCTATTTTTTTTGTTGGTTTTGATTTAGGATTTAAAAAAATTGCGCTTAATCTTTATGATAAAGGTGAAAGTTCTTTAGGCGCAATGTTTTCTTGTTTTGGTTTAGCACCTAAAGCTTTTATAGGATGGATTTTGTACGGCATCATGGTATGGCTTGGATGGTTATTTTTTGTCTTACCAGGATTTATCGCATTGCTACGTTTTGCTTTTTTTCCTTATTTTATTATTGATAAACACACGGGACCAATTGCTGCTTTAAAAATGAGTTATGAAGTAACAAAGCATCATGTATGGGATATATTTGCTTTTTGGGTAGCAATAAAAATTATAGGCTATCTTGGTTTTTTAAGTTGGGTTGGAATTCTTCTTTCTTGGCCATTATCAACATTAGCATATGCATTCTTCTATCGCAAACTAGTTGTTGATAGTATGGATCATAGAAGTTCAATTAGGTCCGCCGTTTAAATTTTTTTTCAATATCATATAACGATAACAGCCATCCGGTTGGTCTGCCATGAGGGCAAGAAAATCGGTTGGCTGTTTTACTTAAATCACGTAACAATTGTTCCATTTTTTCTTGTGTGAGAACATCTCCTGCTTTAACAGCAGCTTTACAGGCCATCTGCGCTTGGAGTTTGTTGTTGATTGTTTGTTTTACTATATTCGCATCGGCTGATGCATGTTCAGCAATCCATTGTATAGTTTGTTCGATAATATCATTAATGGATTGATCCTTAAGATGCACCGGGAGAGATTGTACAATAAGTTGATTTTGTGAACATTGTTCAATGATGAGACCATTCTGTATAAAAATATCAAGATGTGGAGTAATTACGTTAATATCATAAAGTGATAAATTAATGATTTGTGGAAACAACAATTGCACTGTTGCAACTTCAGTAAAGCGCTGAGAAAAAAGTTCATATAAAATTCGTTCATGTGCTGCATGTTGATCTACTAAAAAAAGACCATCTTTTTTTTCAATAAGTATATACGTTGTGTTGTATTGTCCAATAAGGCGGTAATCTTCTGTATAAGTATCTACATTATATATACGTTCAATATCTGTTAGAGGAATAATTTCTTGTTGAGGTAGTATTTGTTGCAAAGACAAAAAATCAGTAGGAATTATATTTTTAGTCGTATCGAAATTAAGTTGCGATGTATTATTAGGGATATCATGTAGGGGCATAACCGTATCTATTGATAGTAATTGAGGTTGGTGTATATATGGTTTTTGATAGAAAAAATTATTATCATTAAAAGGATTATTTTTAAAATCATTAGAAATTTGTGGCATATCCGTATTCTTAATATCTCTTTTTAACTGTTCTGAAACATTATTGTTAAGTGCATTATTAACAGCATCTTGTAATAATTGTTCAACGCGACGTGGATGAAGAAATTTCACTTCTTCTTTTCGTGGGTGAATATTAATATCAACTTCATGGGCCGGTATAGTAATACTGATGGCTGCGAGAGGATAACGACCTTGAGGAATAACATTATTATATCCTTTGACAAGTGCGTTACTTAATTGATAATTTTTTACCCAACGTTTATTAACAAAAAAATAAATATTACTTTTATCATAACGATAATGCTGATGATTTGAAATTACTCCATGAATAGCGATTACACCATCAATAGAAACTTCAAGAAGGTGATTATGTGTTGATGATTCCCATAGCTGTAAAGCACGGTTTTTTATAGTAGTAACAGTAGGACAGTTCATCACCTGTTTATCATCAGAAAAAAGAGAAAAATGAATATGAGGATAATCAAAACAAAATGCATTAAATAACAATTGTATTGCACGCCATTCCGTTTGGGTTGTTTTTAAGAATTTTTTTCGAGCAGGAATATGAGCAAAAAGATTATGTACACTAATATCAGTACCTGTGGTACATGCAACAGAATTTGTTTGTATGATTGTATTAGCTTCTACAATAACTTGTGTGCCTTCGAGGCTATTTTCTTCTTTAGTTATTAAACTAATTTTACTTACGGCGGCAATACTAGCTAATGCTTCTCCACGAAAACCAAAGGTAGTAATTGATTCAAGTTCATTAACGTGAGTTATTTTACTTGTTGCATGGCGATCAAAGCATATTTGTGCGTCAGCAATATCCATACCACATCCATTATCAACAATACGAATGAGCTTTTTACCGCCATCTTCAATGTACAGTGTAATATGTGTTGCGCCAGCATCAATAGAATTTTCAACTAATTCTTTAACTATATTTGCAGGACGTTCAACAACTTCTCCTGCAGCTATTTTTTGTGCTTCATGCACTGATAATTGTTTTATTTTTGACATGCATATCACTATGTGTATTGTTTTATTAAATATATAATTATTATTATTGCTAAATTATAGGATATACTTTTTAAGCATAGTAGTAAAAAAACAAATATTATCGCATGTGTTTAAAAATTATTCACCTAACGGGTGTATTTGCATCTTTTTCTAAAAAAATTTATTTTGTAGTATCATCATATCGTCCTACTACAATGTAAAAGTCTTTAATAAAATATTACTACAATAATGCACAATATCCTTTATCAAATTCTCTTGTTTTGCAATTTGATGCAATAAAAAAGAAATATATATATATTTTTCTTTTATCGCAAAAGATACCGGCATCCTTATACATTTACCTTCTAATACAATAATAATTTCTAATCCATTAGGAGAAAAAGAAAGATCATAACCATACTCAGAATCTAACGCTGATTCTTCATCAATAAACTTCTGTGTTTTAATATCCCAATAACGCACGATCTGTTCTACATAAACATACCCTAATGATGGTTTATAAGAACCAATACTAGATAAGATGGCTAAAGTTGAGTTATTTGGATGAAATGCTATTCTCTGGTAATATTCATGTTTTTTAGCTTGTAAACATGAATCTACAAGAGGAACTATATCGGGATTTATTATAAAAAGTTTTTTGCTATTACCAGCTACAATACGAGACCCATCAGAACTATATTGACAAAAATCAAAAATAGAATTGCCATCCTCTACAATAATTTTTTTAATTTCTTTTAAGGTATCTGATTTATATAAAAAGATATTTGCGCAGCGATCGGCTATACACAAAATCTGTTTTTTTGGATGCATAGATATGCTTTGGCAACATTGACAATCAATAGAAGTCTCTGTTTTATCCTTTGTTGAAAAATTGTATTTTGTTATTACTCCTCCCTCTTTTTCCCCATAACTTAAAAAAATAGTATTACTATTGGAATCGTAGGCAAGAGATCGAATTGTTTTTTTTCCTCCTATAGAGCCTTCTTCTAAACCTGTCTGTGTATTATATATTGTTGCAATTTTATTATAAGAAACAATTATTCTTTCAGCATTGTTCTGCAAGAGCGGTACTAGTATTACATTTCTAGCATAATTATAAACATCACCTATATTATTCGCTTCCTTTGTTTTAGTATTTACAAGAGCGCATCCATTAGCGCCACTAATAACAATACTATTATTGGTAATGTATTTTGCGCACCATGGATCTTTGACTAGAGTTATTTCTTCAGTACCTTTTAAATTGCTTAAATTATTCATTGCATTAAACAATGTTGTTACTGAAAGACAAATCATGGTAAAAAAAAGTTGTTTATATTTCATATCGTTACTCTTATATAATTCGTGTATAAAAATTTATAGAGACTCATAAAAAACCTAATAGCTTTTTCAGTTCTTTCTTCAGTCTTTTTACCTTCAAAAAAGCCCCCTGAAAATTAATTAAAAAAGAATATTTATTTAAAAAAATATTTGTTCAATAAGTCCTTACCTGTTTGATTTGTTGTTAAAGATTCTTTTAGATAAGTATATAAAGATGGATGTAAAAGAGTAGAACGATTTTCTTTTTTTGCTCTAAATAGTTGTAGTAATAGATAGGAATCAACCAATCCTAAATTATCTGCTATATAAATATATGACTTATGCTCTTCATCATTACAAAATTTTGTTGTTTGCGTTTCGTACCCATCAAATGTAGCAATTAAAGATTTAAAATTTTTTGTCATACCAAGGCCGTTTATAAGTGGCTGCTCGTACGATATTGTTCCTAGGCAATCACCAGATATATAATTATACATTTGAACATAACTTGATTCATTGTCTTTTTTTATTGCTATACAAGCAAACGGTGAATTAGGTATGAATGTTGTTGCTACATTGGTATGCGCAACGGGATGTGATGGCAATTCTGATGTTTTGGCTAAGCATTTTCCTGAATCAGTATCAAAAAATAATGTTGTTGTATCTGTTGAAATTGCGACAATATTATTTTTTGAAGGATTAAATCTAATAATTGCATTAGAACATTCCTTATATGTGGAAAATTCCATTTTTTGGAACTCTGTAATATTCTTCAGATCATGAACATCCCAAATTATTACTTTATGTTTATTGTAATTTAATGCATCATCAAGAAAACAAATAAGCCTGCTATCATCCTGATTAAATTCCATATTTTTTGGCAAAAATAAACCTACATTTAATGATGCTATACAATTTTTTGTTACAGGATCAAACAGATCAACAGAAAAAGGGTGCCCATATGCCAATATTGTTGATGTATTATTAAATCGAAGTGATAAAGCAAAACTATTTTCATTGATAAGGGTGACGTGTGATAAATAAGCATCATTTATTAAAGATTTATCTAGACATGTAAGAGTAAGCTGATCTAAAGAAGCGAATGCTATCCACATTCCATTAGGACTAAATTCAGTAAGATTAATTTTATTAGCATGCCGTATTGTCTTAATAGGTTTATCTAATTTTTCTTCCCATATATTCATTTCGGTAAGATCACTAATAGATTTATTATAAATCTTTGCGCTTGTTACCAAATATGCTATATCCCCGATTATTGGCATATAAGCGTATATAGAATATTTTTCACCATTACAAAATTTTGTAATCACATCGCGGCTTCCATAAAAACTAGAGGTATCAAGACTTTTAATTGGCGGTACAATTTTAAAAGCTCCACCTGACATTTTTTTTCTTAAATAGGTACCATCAACTATAGTTGATGCATAAGAAGATACAGCTGTTTGTATGAGATTAGCATTGCGTATATTATCAGCAAATAACGAGAGTTTTAAGCCTTCCATTACTGATCTGAATTCTGGTAAACATATTCCTACTCCTTCAATTATATATTGTTTTATTATAGCTGGATCAATCCATTCTTTAGCAAGTTGGCAGGATAGACGCTGTGCGTTTAACTTTTTTGTGCCATTTTCAGATATTTCACCTGCAGCAATAGTAAGAATACGTTTTTGTTCAGGTGATAATGATTTATAGTAGTTAGAAAATAATTTGGGGCTTACATCCAATGCTTTATCATACAATGATATTTCTTCAGCAGTAAGGCCAGGAACAGTAATAATATCTTTTTGCCCTTGCTGTCCATAGCATTCACATAACAAATTTGATTCATGCGTTACTTTCCATAATTCTATGGGATAGATTATTTCATTTGTATCTACCTCAGTTTTTTCAAGTTTGAGAGATATTGTTTTTTCCATAGCAAAAGAGCTAAAAACAAATAATACAAGCAACAATACAACAAAAGAATTTTTTAATGTTTTCATAGGATTTTTTATAATTAAGTTTAAATTTTATAAATTTAAAAAAAACGATAAGCATATAAATTTAGACTACAAGTTAATATCAAATTATTTCTTTTAGGAGAAAAGATTATTACTACGTATCCATTCTTGAATTGCATTATAAATATAGGCAGTAAGATATTCTAGTGATTCAGCTCCATCTACAATAATAACATCATTACGATTGCAATAAATTTCTTCAAATCCACGAGCAACTTTTTCTAAAAATTGTTCTTGCTCAAATACAGATAATGTAGAACGCTTTCTACATCGCTCCAGGGCAATGCCGATAGGAATACGAATGAAAATAGTAAGATGAGGCTGAATCTTATTCATTGCCCAGCTATTAATAGTGCGTAAGGCTTGCAACTCAAGACCCCGTCCATAACCTTGGTATGCAAGAGATGAATCTGCCATGCGATCAGATATAATTAATTTATTTTGTTCAAGTGCGGGAATAATGAGCTCGGCAAAGTGTTGTGCACGGTCAGCAGCAAAAAGTAAAAATTCTGCAAAAGATGAAATAGGTATAGTCTGAGTTTGTACTAATTCACGTATTTCTTTACCAAGCGCAGAATCACCAGGTTCTCTGGTCAATATCGTATCAAAATTTTCTTGTTGTAATGCATTATATAAAGCGCGCGCAAGGGTTGATTTTCCTGAACCATCAATTCCTTCAATGGCAATTAAAATACCTTTTGTAAGTTGTTTATTATGTGTTCCATGAGTATGTATTGTTATTGCAGTCATAATCATCATTAAAAGTAGATATTTTATGTTCATAATTTTCCTCGTGATAGTGGTTAAATTGATAAGAAAAGATAGTATAAATCCATTAAAAAGTCACTATTGTTTTTAATAATAAATAATAAATTAACTTGTCGCGAATGGTTTACGCAATACAGCATATATCATTATCCGCTTGACAAATTTTCCCTAAAAAATTAATGTTATTACCCGTAATATACTTGTATAATTAAAAAGGATGATTATGAAAGTGACCACTGCATCGGCATTAATGATAGTTCTTTTTGGATTAAATTGTTTTTGCATGTTTAATAATGGGGGTAATAATAATTTTGCTACAAAGCAGCAACAGCAGATAGAAGAAACCAAGCGGCTATTAAAAGTGCAATATATTACAACACAAGCAGCTTATGCAGAACAATCAAGACTTAATCAAAAAAAAATACAAGAGCTTGAACAAAAAAATGTTGATAATCTCGAAAGAGCTCTTCTTAATAATAAAAAATAATAGCTACTTTGTTTTTTAAAATTAAATCAAAAAAAGGTAACTGGCGATTCCAGTTACCTTTTTTTGATTTGATAGATATGTACAATTATTCTGTTTCAGAAAAACGAACGTCTTCTTTATTTGCGCTAGACCAATAAATACCATTCCATATTTTTACATTTCTAAAATCTGCTCCTTTAAGATTGGCATTAGAAAGATTAAGAAGTAGGCCGAGGCGTGCGCCATTAAAGCTAGCATAAATTGCACTGATTTTAACCATGTTTGTTGTATTTTCTGACGAACCGGTCATACCGCCTGATGGCTCTATGATTGTATTTTTTAAGTTAGCTATATCACAAATAGAAACTATATCAAGCGATGTAGATTATCGCTATGCATGTTTATGGTCATTAAACAATACAAATATCTTGATAAAAACATTTATAAATTGTTACTATTTGTATATAACAAACTGTGTTATTGACGTAAATTAAAAGGGCTACTAATGAAAAAGATATTTCAAGTGCTGTTAATGGTCGGAACAATTACAGGAATAGTTTATGGAATAGAACAAAAGAGCGAACGTGACATAAATATGGAACATATTGCACAGGAATTTTTTCTTCTACATCAAAAAATAAAAATTTTTTTTCTAGACCAGATAATGGAAAATGCCCAATTGATAGTAAAATCTAGCGATTTAAAATCTCGACAAGAAGCTAAAATTGAACTTGCTGAACTGTTACAGGGAGAGGCGTTAGATGAAAAGATAAAGCTTGCAATAAAAAATGATATTCAAATTATCCAACAAACTACTGATAAGAATATACAAGCATCACAGGAAGCATATACCAGGTTGGTGGACATAACGAATCAAATAAAAGCGCAAGCAGCACATATTATTGCAGCAACAAAAGAAGCAATTAAAAAAGCTCAACAAAAAATAGAGGATGCTAAGCAAAATCAACAAAGTATGATAGAATATTTATATTCTCGTGTAAAAGGATTTGTAACTACACCCCTTAATTATGTATTTGGACAAAAGGAATCTGAATAATTAATCAAAAACGAATTAAGTTTCCAGAAGGCAATGGAAAAGGCAACAGTAGCGAGATTGGATAATATTCAAAACAATGTAAAATTGTGAAAAGTTTTAATTTATTCCTTATCTTTAAAATAAGAAATTTCATGAGTAATTGGACCTTCTAATAGTCCTCGAATAAATTGGTAAATGTAAGGATTGTCTGATTCCCATATTGTTTTTGCATCACCAAAGTATTGAATTTTTCCTTCATGCAGCAATGCTACTTTATCTGCATATTTAAATGTTTCTATATCATGTGAAATAATTACCGATGTTATCTTAAGTTTTTTTTGCATATCAAACATGAGTTCATGAATAACGCGAGACGTAATTGGATCAAGTCCTGTTGTTGGTTCATCATAAAGAATAATTTCTGGATTAGTGACAAGGGTTCGCGCAAGCCCCACACGTTTTCTCATACCACCTGATAATTCTGATGGATATTTATAGAGAGTGTCTTCTGATAATTGTACTAATGCGAGTTTTTCTTTAACAATAGGCATAACGTGATCATGAGACATACCTTGTTCGATAAGCGTTATACCTATATTCTCAAAAACATTTAATGAATCAAGAAGTGCAGCGAACTGAAATACGTAACCAAACTTTTTAAAACAGTCATTAAGCTCACTTCCGGTGAGAGTGGTGATATCTATTCCATCAATAATAATAGTACCTGATGTTGGTTTGATGAGTCCAATTACTTGCTTTAATAAAACTGATTTACCTTCACCAGATCGACCAATAATAATAGTCATTAATCCTTCAGGAATATCTAAATTAACTCCTCGTGTGACCCAATGTTCATCAAATTTTTTTTGTAAATTACTAATTTTTATTTTAATTTTTGGAGATTTTTCTGTATTCATTGCGTCTCTTTTTTAGAGGTGCTCAAGTAATTTAGTTAAGAAATAATTGGTAATTAAAATAAGTATAGAACTTGCAACCACACTTTGCGTAGTTGCAATACCAACCCCACGTGCGCCACCATGAGTATACATTCCTTTATATGTGCCAACCCATGAAAGAATTAATCCGAATATTGCAGCTTTTTTGAGTCCACCATAGATATCACTAACTTCGACATAATTGCGAATGCTACTTTCGTAATCTTCTGGACTTAATTCTAAAACATACACGCAAACGATATAACCTCCAATGATACCAAAAAACATGGAAAATAAGGTTAAAAAAGGTAAAATAATAGTGCTAGCAAGAATACGTGGTACAACTAAATATTGAAAAACATTAATGCGCAACGTGGTTAATGCATCAATTTGTTCAGTAATAATCATGGTACCAATTTCAGCAGTTATGGCTGATCCTGCACGACCTGTTACCATAAGAGCTGTAAGAACAGGCCCAAGCTCACGAATAAGACCTAGCGCTACAATAGCGCCAATAAATTGTTCACCACCCACACGTTGAAAGCCAATATATGTTTGTAATGCAAGAACCATGCCGGTAAATAGACCAGTGAGAACAACGATACTGAGAGATTCAACGCCGATTCGATTCATTTGAGCGAATGTTTTGGATAGCTTAAGTTTTGAAGTCAAAAAGGCTTTTATCGCTTCAAACAAAAAGAGCGTAAACTCTCCTGTTGTAGTGCAGCTATTTATAGCAGATTTTCCCAAAAAATTAATAAAGTGAATAATCACTCGATGCCTTTTTTAATCCCCAGCTATTTAGTTACTTTGTTCAGAATCTTGCGCTGCGGGAATTTGTTGATTTTCTGCTTGAATTATTACTTTAGAAGGAGCTAGGTATTTAAATTTTTTATATTCTGATGATTTCATAAGAGAAAGAACCATAGCGCCTGCCATAAAAATAGAACCAAGAATCCATGTAATTTTTTGAAAAAGATCTTGTCCACCACTTCCACCAAATAACATTTGTGCCCCACCACCAAGACCACCTAACCCTAAGCCACTTTTACCCTTTTGCATAAGGATAATAAGAACTAAAAAAAAGCAATCGATTAGATAGAGGGTCAGTAAAAATTCGTATAACATATATTTCCTTCATAAAATAACCATTATTATGATGAGTATAACACGTTTAAAATTTTTATAAAATTGATATTAAAAAAATTGTATTTTATAGATTAGGTCGCATTATACGTACTTTAATTCTTTTAAAAACTCTATTACGAAAAAGACTTCTTTAATTTAGTACCGATCAAATGTTTATTTTTATTTGTATTAATAAAAAATAAACATTTTACACATATAATGTTCTATGTTACTGTTATATCATAGGTATTATTTCGCTAATATTTTAATAATAGGAGAAGGCGATGACGATAAAAACGGGCAAAATGTCAGTGATTTTTACGCTAACATTATTATCTTGTTGTAGCAGAAACATTATAGCGACAAAACATGATAATTTTGTTGCTAGTATGTGCGCCACAATAGGTTTAGCAGTATGTGCTACAACGGGTATTCTTACAATTGCAGATTGGTATTGTTCAGAAACTGATACACAAATGATGTCACGAATAGACAGTGAGTGTCGTGTCATAAACAGCCAATATTATGATACAATGAGTCATTTTTTACGAGTTTCTGGTATGCATAATTATGTATTCGTTACTCATAAACCATATAACATTATTTCAGAAGCTGTATTATTTGAATTTGCTACGCATATTTGGAATAGCCATTCATCGCAGCATGCATATCGCACACAACTTTGTTCAGCAAAAAACACATTAAAATCTGATACGCAAAGTTTACGCAAACGAATTCATACTCTTGAAGGAAAATATTCTGCTCAAGAAGATCAACAGACATTACATTCAATGCGTAAATTATTACATGACGCACAAGAACTTTCAAGTCATATAACTCTGTTTGCGGATTGTCTTGAGCATCATAAAAGCTATTTCAACTTATATGATTCAGTAGATATTGTTCGTAAGCGATATATGCAAGAATTAACGATTTTTGAGTCAGGAAGATATTCGGCACCTAATGAAATTAAACATCATATACTTAATTTTTATACTGGTCGTTATGCATTTTGTGCATTTGTTAATGCTATTGAACAAGACATTGCTACTTTATATTCAAGTATGCAGGCTCTTGTTTATGCATATGATACAAGCCGTCAGTATGTAAATGGTCTTATATATTATCTTAATGAAATAAAAAATATTGTGGTTATTGATCCTCGCTATCAACAAGAACTATATGAGTGGAAGCAAGATCGTTTGCAACAAATACATATTGAAGCTATGCAAGCACAAGCACGCTTTGAGCGAAATCATATCACAATTACTTGTCAGTAAAAACTGAGAGCAAAGAACTATTTTTCTGTTTATAAATATTACAACATAAAAAAAAGAGGAGCAAAAGTTCCTCTTTTTTTTATGTTGTAATAACATGTAGTAAATAATTAATTAATATCTTCGTCATCAAAAAATAAATCATTATCTTCATCACTATCATCATGTGATGTAATCAAAGAATATGTTTTATATAAAGCATATGTTGCTGCAACTAGCACAATCGCTCTAGAAATTGCTACTGGCTGGTTACAGCGAGTATCTTTAAGATACTGCGTTGATGTTATGTAGGTAATAGCTTCAGTAAGATATGACTTGTTAGCAACCCACTCAGCTTTATCGAATATTTTATCTTTTGCAAGATATGCAAATGTAACAACAGATGTCGTTAAATTAGTAAATGTACTACTCTTATCTTTTTTATCTTCAGATTGAGATATTTCTTGTTTTTCTTCAGCAGTAACTATTGAAACTGGCATTGCAAATAAAACTATTGCATATAATGCGAAATTACGAGATATTTTCATAAAAATTCCTTTGATATGTAGATTATAATGAACTGTACTTTTTGATACTTTAAAAGAATGTATATTCACCTAAATAATATAATAGAAACTGCTTTGTGTCAATGGCATTGAAAAGAGAAAGAACTTATAGGTAAAGTTAACTTTGCCTAATAAATTAAGATAGAAAGAAAATGGTATGCCCGGCAGGATTCGAACCTGCGACCTACGGATTAGAAATCCGTTGCTCTATCCAACTGAGCTACGGGCACATGTCAATGATTATTTATTATAGCAGCAAATTTCAAAAAAGCATTACATTTAACCGTTAATTGGTATAAAAAGTTTAATAAATTCAGCTGCAATCATGTGAACTTGTTTACCTATATCATCGGAAATATCTTCTGTCTGAGCAATAGTTGTATAAATAGATGGATAGACAGATTTAATATAACTTATGCATTGTAAAGCAAATGTATTAATTTGATTAAGCTCAATAGTATCAAGAAGACCTTCTTTTAAAAATAAAAGCATGAGTGCTTGATCCACAAATGAAAATGTTACGTACTGAGATTGCTTGAGAAGTTCAATCACTCGTCTGCCACGCTCAAGCTGTCGATGCGATGTTTCATCAAGTTCCGCACCAAATTGAGCAAATGCAAGTAATTCCTGATATTGAGCAAGTTCTAATCGTAAAGCACGAGTCATTTTTTTAACTGCTTTTGTTTGAGCAGATCCACCAACTCGAGAGACTGATAATTCAGCGTTGACTGCAGGGCGAATGCCTTGATTGAATAACTTTGTATCTAAAAATATCTGTCCATCGGTGATTGAAATAAGATTAGTTGGGATATAAGCGGTGATATCATCACCTTGAATTTGAACAATAGGCAAAGCAGTTATAGAGCCGCCTTTTGCTAATTTTCCTGCACGTTCGAGTAAACGTGAATGTAAATAAAATACATCTCCTGGATACGCTTCTCGTCCTGGTGATCGCCTTAACAATAAGGACATTTCACGAAATGCTATGGCATGATTACTTAAATCATCATATACAATGAGCACATCTTTTCCCTGATCACGAAAGTATTCAGCTATAGTGCATCCAACATATGGCGCAAGATATTGATTCAGCACAGCATCGCCGGCATCAGCACTGATGACTACTGAATAATCAAGAGCACCATTTTGTTCTAATAATGAAACAAAACGAGCTAAATTTGCCTGGCGCTGCCCAATTGATACATAAATACAGATAACATCTTTGCCTTTTTGATGTAAAATCGTATCCATTATAAGTGATGATTTACCAGTATTTCTATTACCAACAATAAGTTCACGTTGTCCTTTTCCAATAGGAACTAACACATCAATTGCTAAAATCCCTGTTTCTAATGGTTCATTAATAGGAGAGCGTTCCATAATACCAGAAATTTCTGTTTCTATAGGGCGAAATTCTTTAATGGTAAGTTCGCCAGCTCCATCACAGGCAATACCTTCAGCGTTAATAACACGTCCTAAAAGCTCCATACCAACAGGAGTTTTAAATAGAGAGTGAGACCTTTTTGCTGTTTCAAGTTCAGCAACAGGAATTGATCTATTAATGAGAAAAATAGCAACAGAATTTTCATTTAACTGAAAAATAATACCACTGTTGCCGCCTTCAAAATTGATTAATTCACCAAGCATGGCATTGGCTAAGCCATATACGATACAAATATTATCACCCACACGAATGACGGTGCCAATTTCCTCTAGCTGTTCTTCGGGTAAATTGCGCAATGATCGTTCAAAGAGAGATATAAGGTCAGTATTTTTCATATAGAGTTACTTTCTATTTTTTAGCGAGTATAAAGCTTGAATATGTTTATATACCGAATGTTCCCAGAGGTAGTTATTGCTTTGCAAACGAATGCCTGCAATTAATGATGGATTGATGGATTGTACACACGTAATATTTTTGTGTATATATCGCTCAAGGAACTTTTTGATAGATTCAATTTGTTCTTCATTAAGAACTTGAGAACTTGTACAGACAAATTGAATGCTGCCCGTTTGTTCTCTATATAATATAATAATAAATGATAAAACTTCAGGAATATAATAGGACCGATTATGGTCAATAAGAAGCAAAATAATTGTTGAAAGCTGCATGGGTAACGAAAAATAGTTAACGAGATCAGCAACCATTGCTTCTCTTATCTTATGATCAAATTGTGGTAATTGTAAAAAGAAGAGCGTACGCTTATGCGTTTGAAGAAATTTTTGTGCTTTTTCTATTCTATTTATATCGGCAAAGGTAATAGAAGTAAAAAATACTTTTATAAATGCTGTAGCATATTTTTTAGCAATATCTTTATCAACGTATGTGTGATTCACAATTTTTTCTCATTCATATAATGAATTATTGAATTAAGATAATTCGAATTATTTTTTTGATCAGCAAAGTGGTGTGAGGAATATTTTTCCAGATCAAGGATAACTGCTTCTGTAACAATATTTTGTATACGAATACGCTCTTTTTCATGAATTTTTTGAGTATATCGTTTGATCAAACCAACAGCAATACGTTCATTTTCTTTTTTACGAGAATCACATTCTAGTGCAACAACTTTTTTCCACTCATCAAGGCTTGATCGAAATGTTTGACACATGAGCGCTTCGTTTTTTAAAAAAACATCAAGATTAACTCGTTGTTTTTCAAGAGTTGCTTGCTGATCATACAAGGCATTAATGGTATTCTTTTTTTGCGCCATATCTAATAAAAGATCTGGCATAATATATTTTTTAAACAAAATAGCAAAAAGTCCTAATAAAGCGATAAAATTAATGAATCTAAATAGAACTGCTATCATATCTTGATTAATGAATATCATGTTGTATCTTTTCTTTTATAATGCCAGATATATCGGTGATAATGTGCGCAATATCTTCATCTGACATGAAAGACAATAACAAAGTATTATTTTCATCGATCGATGGTAAAGGCAAGGGTTCTTTGGCAAAATAAGGACGTTGATTATTAAAGTATTCTTGACAAACATACCAATGACGTTGACGTTCTTTTTCCTGAATTTCAAAGCTTTTTTGTTGCTGAGTAATTGCAGTAATAAGAGTATTTTCGTGTACTTCTTCTTCTTCGATAATCTCAATAACTGGTTTGAATAAGAATAATCGTAACATCAAATATACAATAAAAAAATTAAATATTTGAACAAAAAACGTTGCATTTATATTCATTGACTCTACCCAATGCGTGTACCAAAGAGTAATAATGCGCCAGAAATTAGAAGGCAATATATTGCAGATGATTCAACTACGGTCAATGCAATAATCATTGTTGTACGGATTTTATTTGCACTTTCTGGATATTTACCAATGTTTTCGCATGCTTTCATTCCAATAATTCCTTGACCAAGCGCTGGCCCAAGACTTCCAAATCCCATAGTAATTGCTGCACCAATAAATGCTGCTGCTTTTGCATAAAAGATTCCATCCATGGTTACCCTTTATTTATAATGTTTTTTATCGTTTATCTTCCTTTTTAGTGTAACGCATTTTTTTATTTTTTCGCAAGAATTATATTGATAAAAAGCCTATTTTTATTCGTAATTATTAAAACTTTTCTTTAATTGATACGTAGCAAGTATTATTTTTATGATAAATTTGTCATAATGAATGTTATGTTCATTACTATAATGATATGGTATGTTCGTCATTTAAAAAAATTTAATTTTAATTAAAGAATAAAAAATTATGATAATTGATTGTGTTAAATTATTATGTTTTGGGTTACTACTAAGTCTTTTTTGTCTAACAATTTTATCTGATCAGAATGATGGATTATTGTCAATACATGGTAGTGATGAGTTGATTGTACCACGAAGTTTTGATTTTGATACTGTTTCTTTTGATACAGAAGATGATTACCAATTTATGAATGAATATCTTGATACTACAGGTATTGAGCATATATCACGTGCGATAAGCCCTAAAGAAATTATGGTAATCCTTAATCATTTGGGAGTGCCAACTGTTCTAGAAGAACCTCTTTTTCTGCATACAAACATTCTTAATAAAAGAAGCTTACTAGATCAACCAATTTTTGAACCTGACCGCGTGGAATTTCCCGGTTCTTTTGTTATCGGGGTAGCTGCTTTTGCTCATAAAACAGAAAGATCTAATTTTACAAGATCAAGTGATAACTTAAATTCTTATATTGCCCTTTCTGAGGCTTCATTAATTCTTAAAATTGAAAACGCTATTGAGCAAGCAAATATAATAGTTTCTGGCCTTATGATTGATGTTGCTAAAATATTTTCACTTTTTGAAAATATGACAGTACAAGAACGCCAAGTAGGTTTTATGCTTCACAGCATGAAGCGTTGGTCTTATACCACGTTACGATGCATGATACCTATATATTACCTTGAAAGTAATTTTTCTTTAACAAAGAAAGAACAGGATGCAGTCGCTAAAGAGCTTGGTGCAGTTGACCCAAAGGAAGAAAAAAAATTCAGAAAAGATCATTTTATTAGTGATAAAATAGGTTTTGGGGATATGCGTCTTGAACTTGATCATACCTTATTAAAAAGACCTTCATTTACCTTGAGATGTGGTGGTCTTGCGACCATTCCGACAGCATTTATATGGGGTGGAGGGTTTTTGGGTTCACTATTTCCTCAACCTTCAACATTACCTACCTTTGCATTAGAATCACTTTTTGCAGTATTAGAAAATCCCAGCATAGATGTAGAAGAAGAAGCAAAGAATGTTGCTACTAAATTTTTCCTAGATGCTCTTGATAGGGTAGATGCAGATTTAATTGATGTTCCTTTAGGTAACAATGGACATCTAGGGTTGGGTGTATATATACGAGGTAAAACACCATTATCTGCATACATGAAAACATCATTTGCACAAAAAATTCGTCTTGCTAATCGTGTTTCTTTAGAATTGTTTTTTCCTGCAACGGAAAAACGATTTTACATTAATAAGATTAATGAAGCTGCTTTTTCTAATCATAATTTCGAAGATCTTGATTTCGCAGCTGAAAATGTTCAATTCCTTAAGGAACAAGCTATTTCACGGCTTTTTTTACGTGCATTTAATACCCGTGTTATTCCCGGAGTTATTTTTCGTTGGTCGAGTGGTGCATATTATAAAGGGGAGCGATTTGGATGGAATCTTGGAACGGATTTTTGGTTACAAAATAAAGCTAGGCTATCATCAATCAATGCTTCAGCAAAAACATTGCAGGAAATTGATATCCCTAAAGCAAAACAGCCTGTTGCGCAACAAAGCAAAATTTTTGGAGGTCTAGTTTTTAAGCATAAAACATATAGGAGTAACTGGTTCTTTTCAATTAATGCTGATGCGGTACTTAATACAAAAGGTCTTGGTCAAGATTTCTCACTTTCTCTTAATTTTGAATCAAGCTTTTAAAATTAGTATCTATTATGGTAAAACAAATAAGGTATAAAATGCTTAAATCTGTTTATAAGGAGTATCATTTGAAAAGAATAATATTGGTATTATTACTGTCTATTGCTTCATATATAATGCCTGCAGCAGATCAAATGATCACCTTGGAATCACCAGTAATTAAAATTGCAGATGGCACGCTAATTAATGCAGACAAAATTGAATTTATTAGAAAGTTTCGTCGAACGCTTCTTACATTTATTCTTGGTGACCAACTTTCTAACAATCAACGTAAAGGTAAATATTTATTTGATGGCAAATGGCACACGATAGAATCACTTGCACGTATTGAACAAGAAACATCTGCTCTAATTAATAAAGAAAAAAACAAGGAAACTAAGGCAAAACTTGAAGAAGTTTTGGCGATGCTAGAAGAGCTGTTAGTGCATGCTAAAGCTGATTTTATTATTCAATCAAATGAATTTATAGAAAGTGGCCGTGGTGCAAAATCTGTTATGGTTGTATTAATTCAAGAAGACTGCCAAAAGCGCAATCGTCATGATAGCTTATTATTAGAATGGGCTAAGACTAAAGAAGGACATGAATCAACCATGTTTGAACGACAGATTACAAGCTTTGGTCATTATTATTATTTTTTAACTGATTTAATTAATTTTTTATCCGATTTAACCCATAGTTGTCCTAAAGCCGAAACACAATTCAAGGATCGTGTAGCTAAATGGGGTGCAGTGAAAGTAATTTTGCCAATTGTTCTGAAAAAAGTGCATATAAAAAGCGAACAGATTAATGAAGTCGAGTTTCTCAAATATCTTAAGGAACGATACCTTGATTCAATCGCTATGCATGAAATTGTTCCTGATGTGATTGTTCCTTTATTAAAAGAATATATAAAACATACGTACTCTTATGCTTGAAATTGAAAATTTACATGGTATTGTTGATCATATTATTTACCAAAATATAGAAAATGGATTTGCTGTTTTTGTCGTACAGGTAAATGTAAAAAATAGCGTTACAGTCAAGGGATATGTCCCCACTCTTGTTGCCGGCGAGCAAGTTCTCTTGCGTGGTGTTTGGAATATGCATCAAAAATTTGGAAAACAATTTGATGCACAATCATGTGAAAAACAGGCACCTACATCTATTCTTGGTCTCAAAAAATATTTGGGCTCAGGTCTTATTAAAGGGATTGGTCCGGTATATGGGGATAAATTAGTAGAAATATTTGGTGAGAAAGTTCTTGAAATCATTGATAAAAACCCAGAACGTCTACGTGAAATTCCTGGTATTGGAGCAAAACGTATTGAAAAAATTGTTACTGCATGGAAAGATCAAAAAGAAATTTCCAATATTATGGTCTTTTTACAAAATAAAGGTATATCTGCCACATATGCAGTAAAAATTTATAAACGATATAAAGATCAATCAATTGCCATTATTGAAAAAAATCCATACCGTTTAGCTGAAGATATTTGGGGCATTGGTTTTAAAACTGCTGATCAGATTGCACAAAAAAGTGGTGTTGCAGCTGATTGTAAACAACGAATTACTGCTGCAATTCTACATGTTATTCAAACAACAACCAATGATGGTAATTTATATATACAACTTGAAGAACTTAAAGAAGAAACAGTAAAGCTTCTTGAGCTTGAACCTGAAAGTACACAACCTATTATAAAAGCTGCTCTTCATGATTTATATAATGCAGATAAAATAAAGCTGTTAACATATAATGACATTCATTTTATTACATTACCATCATTTTATTTTTCTGAAAAATCAATTGCTCATAAAATTGATAAGTTACATACCTTCCCTGCTAGTCATGTATTTGATATCATACACATTCAAAAAATGTTACAAGAAAATGCGTCAAACCAATCTATTATGCTTAATGAACAACAACAAGAAGGCATTTTAGCTTGTTTACAACATAAAGTTACTATTATTACGGGTGGACCAGGAACGGGTAAAACAACACTAATAAAAAAATTATTGATGATACTTGATATGCAGCGCGTTAAATATGCTTTGGCAGCACCAACGGGAAGAGCAGCAAAACGCATTACTGAAGGAACTGGTCGGCACGCTAGCACTATTCATCGTTTGCTTGATTTTGATGTGACGACTATGAGCTTTAGGCATAATGAAAGCAATGCACTTCCGGTAGATTTTCTTATTATTGATGAAGCATCAATGATCGATGTATTTCTTGCAAATGCTCTTTTTAAAGCATTACCATTATCAGCGCATCTTATTTTGATTGGCGATGTTGATCAATTGCCATCAGTTGGTGCAGGTAATTTTTTGCATGATATGATTGCAAGCAAAAAAATTGTAACAGTTAGTCTTCAACATATATTTAGACAAGCACAAAATAGTCTTATTGTTATTAATGCTCATCGTATTAATAATGGTGAATTTCCCTTATCTGAGCATGAAAATTCGCGAAAAGATTTTATTTTTATTAAGGAAGAGAACCCAGAAAATGTACCATTACATTTAGAAGCTATTTATGCTAAAGCGTTGCGTCATTACGGTATTTTTAAGGATGATTCAATTGTATTAACACCAATGCATCGCGGTGTTGTTGGTACGCAAAAATTAAATCATGATCTACAAAAACTATTAAATAAAAATAATGAAGAAGTTTGTATAACCTATGCCGGAGTTCAATTTCAGGTTAATGATCGAGTTATGCAGCTGCGTAATAATTATGATAAAAATGTTTTTAATGGTGATATTGGTGTTATTGAAACAGTTAATGTACAAGATAAAATGATTCACGTACGTTTTGCTGAAATTCTTATTGATTATGAACTATCAGATCTTAATGAACTTGTTCATGCCTATGCAGTTTCTATTCATAAAAGTCAGGGATCGGAGTTTTCTGCGGTTATTATTCCTATTTTTATGCAGCATTTTATGATGTTACAAAGAAATTTATTATATACGGCTGTTACACGTGCAAAAAAATTATGCATAATTATAGGCCAACCGCGTGCTGTTGCAATGAGTATAAAAAACAATAAAAGTGTGGAACGAATTACCTTTTTACAACAGTTTTTAACAACTGATTTAGCGTGTAGATAAAAAGCAGATATGAATAGGTTTAACTACATAATAGGCAATGCTTTGTGGGGATTATAATATCCACTTTTTTCACATATTTGTTTAAGTAAATCATTTCTAAATTGTTCTTTTTTTATTTTTTGCATCGAATAATCATAAAAATCAGCATCACGATTAATATTCATGGCAATTTCTCTATCAATGGTCAATGCTTTATAATAGCCCATGATTATTTTAATAACATCATAATTATCTACAGTTCTACGTAATAATGAATATACAATTGCATCAAAACAATAGGGTGTATGATTTAAAAATAGGTAATATATTTTTTCTTTATGCGTAACTTCTTCATTAATAGAATGTTTAAGTGCATAATTATAGAGATTTTCAGCCACATCTACAGGCCTAAGTTTATTAGTATTTCTTGTATTGATCTCAGCGCCATTTCCGATGCACCAACCAATATAATTATCAACATGATCATATTGGCAATAGTTAAGTTGATCAATATTCTTAATAATATTATGTGAATGAGCAATATACAATACTGTTTCTTTATGGTAATTTGTGTCTGATATATTTGCTCCATAGGTAATTAACATATTTACTATGTTTATATCATTTGTAGCAGCAATTATAAGAGGAGTATCTCCGTATTTGTTTTTGAGAGTAATATTTGCTCCTTTTTTAAGTAATAATTGTACTAAGTCT
>DATIEE010000025.1 GCA_035455925.1 Candidatus Babeliales bacterium | reverse complement strand
ATTTATCTATTTTTAAATTATCTTTTTCGTCCT
The DNA here is from genome assembly GCA_035455925.1 of Candidatus Babeliales bacterium. Lineage (NCBI taxonomy): Bacteria > Candidatus Babeliae > Candidatus Babeliales > Candidatus Babeliales bacterium. The sequence continues at coordinate 45,076 of DATIEE010000025.1, read as the reverse complement.
GATATTGTTAAAAAATATGTTGATAAATTTGATTTTTTTCCTGCTGTTGAAATAGATATCATCTATGATGATAGATTTAATTATTTAACTAAACCAACTGTTGAACTTTTTAAAAATGTTAATTTTTTTAAGAATGTTATTTTTAAAGATACTCTTAACGAAGTTTTAATTACTCTTAAATCATAACATCCTTGTTGCGTATCATTTTAATTTTATAGACTTTTATGGATTGAAAAGTTGACATTATAAAATAATCGAGGTATGCGTGTTATGAAGATGTTATGCATAATAACAATCAAACTGTTCGTAGTAATCGTGAAGTAGTAGTTTTTTAAAAAAAAAGGGTGAGTGTATGAAAAGGTGCTTTTCTCGTTATCGATTAGCTCTTTTTGCGTTATTTTTAGTATCTTTCGGTATGAAGGCAGAACAGATATGGAAAGGAACTTCAGGCGGAAATGTCATTGATGAGGATTTAGTAATTAAGGGCGATGTCCTACTTCAATTAGGTGGAACAAAAATTGAAGCAGTCCATAAAAATATAACTATTACGTTAGAAGACAATGCAACAATTCAAGGCCACTGGGCTGGCGAATCACAATTGTATTTAGTAGCAGCAGCAGGTAAAACTATTCGATTTAAAATCAATCACAACCTTTCATTAATAGGATCATCTCAAATTACTGGTGATGATCTTCTAATTGTTCAAAGCGGTCCAGGAACTGTCGAAGTTGCTATTGCTGAAGGAAAAACATTTTCACTTACTTCGCAGAACTGTTCTGGTGGCGCATTGTACTATGTATTAATGTATGGCGGAGAAAATGCACCAAAAGATGAATATTGTTGCGACGAATATACCACACGAATATGTGGTGACGAATATGCTACATGTCATTTGGCATGTGATGAATATTGCGGAGATGAATATTCATGCTCAGGAAGTGGTCGAAATGAAACAAGTAAGTCGCGACCAACATTAAGTTTTGTTAATTTAGAAACTTCACATTCTTCTGGTCAGAATAGAAAAATTCTTATTGGCTCAAAATCAAGAATGAGCTTTTTATCTTCTCGTAAAATCAATGTAGCACAGGATTCTGGTTATATTACATTTGACCCAGTCATGAATAAGCTTGGACGAATGATTTTAGAAATAGAAGATGGAGGAGCTTTTGTAGCAGCAGGCCACTATACATGTCAACGCAATGGTTGTTATATAACTTTATCTGCCATTAATCTTGCAATTGCTGCAGGCTATCAGGCAATATGGCAAACTTCAAATAGTGTTGGTGCTGATGCTTCAGCAGGGTTACTCGTTTTAGATAGAAATGAAAAACTATCTGAATTACTTTTTGATCCATTTTTAAATCTTGGCGCTCGTGATGATACGACTGATTATCGAGGAGCTTTTTCTGGAAAACGTTACGGCGTGATTCTTGGTGCTAATGGCATATTAAATATAGGATCAGAATCATATGTTGATTTCGTGGGGCTTGCTCTTAATCAGTTGCCAACTAATGCAGTTGTACGTTGTGAAAAATCTAACCTAACCAAATTAATTAAAATGCGTAACCCATCCGCATTTATTATTGATGGTAATAATAATCCGAGTGCAACTGATGCTCAAATAACATTTGGTGCACATGCCGCTCTATTTTTACGATCCGGCATTGCATCTGATGGAGAAATTCGTGATGAGAATGATGTCGACCCATTTACAATAGATCCAGCAAATAAAACCAATGGTATTGGTAATATTGTATTTGATCTTGAAGGCGAATTAGATGTAAGAGGAACACGCGTAGATGATACTATTACAAGCAAAATTGAACTACTTTCTTTAGAAGTGATACCAACAGGTGGATCCCTTTTTGTAGGATCAGGAGAAACTAACTTTCCCTTACGTACATTTAACACTGAAGATGATCAATTATTAATGTACAATTGCGGTGCATTCTTGATCAATAACACCATGAATTTATACGATACAGCGTTAAGTCATACTGATGAATGTCACACAGTATGTTCCAATAATGATTTGAGATCAGAGCCAGCATATATTGGTGGTGAAACGTTTAAATTATTAGAATCTGACATACGTCCAAATATACGTTTTTTAAATTCTCAACTTGATGTAAACAGTGATATAGCATTAACAGGGTTTGATTTAGTTGTTCCAAATTTTGTTGATGAATTTGGTGTTTTACATGCTAATCTTTCTGAGTTTATTTTTTATAGTAATGGCGCCGCTGTTGATAATGGAACAGGTCGTCAGATGATTCTCGGTACACGTATTGGATCAACAGCAGCGGATGGATGTTCTCGTATTGATGGCGAAACATACTTAGATATTATGCAACAGGATGATGCGATTAGTTCTGATCTCGATCCACTCGATCCAAATGGTAATCAAACATTAAGTTTAACAACAGCATTTAACGATGCAACCGTTAATAATCTTATTGTTAATACAGCTAATGATTCAATTCATACTATTTTTTTAGGTGGTAACAGTAATATATCTATTGGTGTTAATGCTGATACAACTGGATTTAATATAGATACAAATCCATGGTTGCGTATCGCAGGAAATGTTTTTTCATTCGAAGCTCGAGGTGGCGCTGCCACAGTTACCAGAAGTAATATTACCGGAAGAAATGCTATATTTGTCGATCTCAATGGCAAAATTAGTATTGATCCTGGTTTCATTGCCAATATGGGTGTAATGGTAATAAAAAGTCACAATGGCATCGTAGATCTTCCTGCAGATCAAGTGTTCTTCAGTAATGGCGCCGGTATAGCAACATGGGATGTCAATTTACGTAATGCCTCAAGTCAAATTATTGTTGGTTCTGATCAGTCTCTATCAACCTATATATTCAATTGGATGTTAGCACAGAAAGATTTTCCAAACTACACACCATTTAACTGCTGTGTAGACTCTTGCTCTTGTCCAGCGGTAACGGAAGCGAATGTAACCTCATTACCAACGATTCAAGGGAATGTTGATAATTTTACTATTCAAGGAACACGTATTGGTGATCCAATACAATTTTTAATCGATGGTGGATCTGTTGGTCAATTAACATTCTTAAATAATAATTGTAGCGCAGAAGCTCCCGTAGCAACAATCGTATTAAGAAATAATGGTACTGTTGGTCTCGATAGTACAACAACATTAGGTGCAAATGGTGTCACTATTATTGCTGATGGATCAGGTCGAATTCTGGTTAATAATGACCTGATTATTAATAATGTTTGCGCATTTGTAAAAGGACCTAATTTCCCTTCGTGTGGTGTATTGGAACTTTATAGCCCAGTTCCACGTGAAATTCGTCTTAAATCAACTGGCACACTTAATTTAACGTCATTTAATGATGTTTCTCAGATTATTGCATTTCTTGGAGAGCTTAGTTTGGTTATTGAACCAGGAGCTACAATTGTTACTGGAGCAGGAACATTGCGATTTGCTGAAAATTCACAGCTTTTATTTGAAGCGGCAACAGATGCATTAGCTTTCTTTTCTGCTATTCCATTTGGCATGCAAGACTCTGCATTGCCAATAATAACTGTTAATGCAGCATTACCACATAATCCACTTTCATCATTGATTAGTTTTGGTGCTGGCCTTAATAACACCGATCAATTCCGTGTTAAAATTATTGGTAGCGGAACTATCGAAATTGTTGATAATGCACAAGGTTTAATACCATTCAACGCATTTGTTGGCATCGAAACAATCAATACAGCAGAATGTTCTATTCCAACAACTGATATTACGCTCAGCATCGCTGACAACGGAACCTTTGCAATTGGTCATTTGAATGTTAATGAAGGCGGCGTATTGCAAATTGGTAACGTTAATAATCTCGTAGGCCATATCGTTAACTTTACCTTAACACTTGATGGTGATGACGCTAACTTTACTATTGGCAGTCGAGGATTTCTCGGCCTTGGTGCTGGCATTGAACGTTTTGATGGATTTATACCACTCGTTACACGTGCTCGCACATGTCCTTCTAATTTCACACCGAATGAGAATATCGTTAATACATTAAGTAATGTCGGAATGGTAACATTCAAGTTACTAAATGGTCGCTTTGAACATGATCGCATATTTTCTGGTAATGAGGTTAATGCTTCATTATTAGCAATCGGTGATGTACCAGGATCATCTTATTTCCTTACTTTTGAACTTCCTGATGAAAACATTGATCCTACACTAGAGCGATCATCAAACTTTAATATTGCTGGCGGCGGTAATATTGTACTTATTGAACCAGGAGTTGGCGGTGTTCAACCTATTGTCTTAGATCAAGATGGTATGATTTCCTCTCGTTTAAGTGCAGGTGTAATGGCTTCAACATTATTAGAATCGGCTAATGAGACTATAGCTGGATTGTCTGGCGCAGAACTATTTGACTATTTTAAAACTCATGATGCAGTGTTAGAAGCTGACCGCGACAATGCTGTTGGTAGAGCAAATGCCGCAAGTCAAGGCGATAGTTTTAGACCAGAATTTGAAAATATACGTATCGACACTGTTGCTAATGGTATGATTATTCGTGGGCCAGCATTCGATATTATTGGTGCCGGTCAACAAGATTCTAAACGCAGGGCTGCAATGGATACTGCAGCAGTGTTTGTTAACATTGATCCTGAGTTGAATGAAATATTAACGGTTACAAATATAGAAGTATAATATATAAGGATGGGTACTTTGGTACCCATCCTTTATGATGAGCACACAATAAAAAAAGGTAGTTAGTATGGATGTAACAAACAAAAGGAAAGTAATGAAGAAAACCTTAAAGAGTATTGTGCTTTTAAGCGCATTATGTGGCGGTTCACTTCATGCAAGTTTTGAATTTAGATCACCATTGAGCGTACAAGATCGTGGTTATATGCATTGGCTTCTTGCTCCAGCTGATCAAGCATGGTGGTACGGTATAATGCCAAGCGCAAAAAAGAATACGGCTTGGAATATTCACATGTGGGGTGCAGCGTATACACGTACCGCAGATAGAGCATTTTTTGATGCATGCGATTCTGATAAAGTGACTCGTGACACAACAACGCTCTCACAATTATTTTTTGGTCAAACTGTTTTTGTTGGTGAAGATGTTTTTGCTGGTGGAACATTTGCCGGAGCGCCAACTACAACTCAGGCCTTAGTTAACAGCGTTAATCCATTTTTAGCATTTGCTCGTATTATGCCTGACTTCACGTATGAAGAACAAGGTGCAAATATGGGTATTGATTTTGCTCGTTATCTTGGTAGAAATGATCGGTTCCATATTGGTGGCAGAGCAAATATTCCATTCAAAATAATTGAAATTGAACAAGATAATAGTGTCGCATTTGAAGAAACCTTAGCAGATGTTGTTGCAACAAGAATAGTTAATTCTGATGAAGGTGCTCGTCCAGACCAAGTTGAATATGCATATAGATACGATTTTTTGAGTACATTAGTTTTTGATACAGTAACAATACCATCGGGTAATGCAGCAGTTGCTCCTGTCGTACGATACAATGCTGATGGAACTATTGCTATTACTGGTGTAACGGTTACTGGTACGACTGCAGCAGAAAGTGATAGTGTTCCCGCTGCATATGCAACAAAAAGACTTGATGGAACCGTTCCCGTTCCTCCGTTTAAGAAAGCACCAAGTCAAATAACTGGGCCTCTCGGTTCTGATGGTCAAGGCACTAATGATCAAACATATTTTTTCCAAACAGGTGTTGACTACGCAAATAATTTGAGAAATGATAGAGCTGCGCAAGCTACGCTATTTGTAGTTCCACGTGCTATAGAAGCTGGCTTGCCTAGCGCAGGTACTTTAACTCCCGAAGCTCAAGCTATACGAACAAATGTTACCAATATCATTGAACAAGATCTTCTTGTTTCACAAGTTGCATCTACATTCTTTTTAGATAATGGTATTAATTTAACAGCACATGAACGTATTGTTGGTATTGGTGATTTGGCAACAGAAATATATGGTGGTATTGGACATTATGATGACTGGTTTGTTGATGGTATTTTTGGTATTCAATTCCCAACAGGTAAACGCCAAAAACATGCAAATCAGATTTTCTATAAACCAACTGGTAACAATGGTCACGTTGAAATCAAACTTGAACTAGATGCAGGTTGGAAACCACGACCATGGTTTGCATTTGAAATTCGTCCAGCATTTGTTCATGCATGTAAACGTTCTGAAAAACGAGCAGCTCCATTTGTTGGTGCAACGGTTGTTAATATCGGGCCAGAAGTTGAACTTGATGTTTCTTGGAATTATTTTGTTCTTCGTACTGATTTTAGTTTCTTCCACCCACATAATCCTGATCTTGGATTTACACTTGGCTATGAATTATTTGTTAAAGGGCATGATAAGGTTTCATTGGAATGTCAAACAACAGCAACAGATTTATTAGGCCGTCCAAATCAACCGCTTGCTCCATGCAATTATGAAAGAAATACAAATTCACTTTCTAATAAATTACGTGGTCAAATATTCCATCGTTGGAATTATTTTGAAATCTTTGGCGGTGGAACACAAATGGTTTCTGGTAGAAATATCATGAAAGAAACTGAAGGCCACATTGGCTTAGCAATATATTTCTAAGAAAAAGTTATTTTTTTAAGAAAGGTAGTACACATGAATGTATCAATTAATCGATATAAAAAAGCAATTCTATTATCGACATTAATGATTGGAATGAGCGTTGGTTCAGCACTGCTTGCCAAATGTAAACCGTGTGCAGCAGCAGCAGCTATTAGACAATCAATTAGAGATGCCGCAGCAGCAGCATTAGCTGCAGGAAAACCTATTTCTCGTGAAGCAGAATTGGATACCTTTGATCCAGAAATTATGGCAGTTATTGAAGCATGTTGTTCTGATTGTGCAGAACGAGGTATTTATTGCGACGGTGAATACAGTGGACGGTGCAATAGTTGTCAAGCAGCGCTACTTAAAATATCAATTGCAGAAGTAGCTGCAGCATTAGCAGAAGCATCAGCAAGTGATGCTGCTATGGCTCTTGATATAATTTCTGTACCAACAACATCTCGCGCACCGCGTGAAGAATTAGTCGATCCATGTAATACATGCGCAACAGCTACTGACAACGTAGATACATGTAGTCTTAATGAAAAATTAAATACATTACTTTCCTGTTGTATTTGCACGAATAAAAATATTCATCATCAAGCTCGTGATGCAAAAAAATCTTATAAAAAACTACGCCATGAAATAAATGAAGTTGAAGAACTTGTCGAATCACAGATAGATCAATCTGCAGAATGCTGTTCAGTTATTGAAAGTTTGATTGGATCACAAATTGATCAGTCTGCAGAGTGTTGTTCAATTATAGAAACTCGTATTGGTGATCTTGATGGATCAGCAATTGATATTCCTTCATGTGATCAACGTTTTAGTATAGTTGATGTAATTGATAATACAAATGTTGATGTCGTCACCTGGCTAAAAAGTTTATATGTTTTACTGTATCAAGTGTATTTGTGCAGTTGTTTACCATGTGAAGCTTAAATTATAGTAATATTGCACTATAATGAATGAAAAAGAGAGGAGTTAAATCCTCTCTTTTTCATTCAAAAATAATTTTGAGATTAAACAAAATAATCAGGGAGTATTATTTGTAACCCAAGCATAGCTGTCCATGTTATTACTTCCGGTTGTAGTACAAGATCAACACCTTTTGCTAGCGTAGAATCCGTGTCAGTTGGCTTTAGGCATGCTTTAATTTTACGAATAGTGTAATTAACTCCCGCATGCACTGCTACGGTAGTTAAAATTTTATTTTTATTATTAAGCAATTTGGCTTGATTTTCGAATTTATCTTTATCTAAATATAAATCAAGCGCAAAGCCCGCAGTCTCTATTCCTGTTTTTAATATATCACTATCTTTAACTACTGTATTTGTAATAATTATACCCGCAATGGTTGCTTTATTATAAAAACACTCCATTGCAACTTTATTACTGAAAATAGATGTCAAAACACCTGTAGTTACTACCCTTTTGTTATTATCATATGTTTTATCCAAGCCATAATAGTCAACTGGTCGTCCTTCACCTGCAAAAACTACATTACTCGCACACATTATTATTGTAATTGCCAAAATTCGAGAAGCTGCAAAAAATGTATTCATTTAAAAATTCCTTAGGTAAAAATATAATATTATATAATAACGTTTTATGTATTTATAATCAAAACACTACTTTATGTTACAGCAAATAATTTGCTTAGATACTTAATAATTCCTTTAAAAATTTACTAATTGCAGGACAATTAAATAATGATATCAGTTCTTTAATTTTTGACTCATCTATTTTGTAACCATTTTTTTGCATTTTATAGATATAATATAGATTATAATAACAATTCAAACTTAGTAATTTTCTCATTAAATAATCTATCTGTTCTACTGTTATATCATCATACACTTGCCATAACCTAATATCCATTGGTGATTGAGAAAGAATGTACCTCATATCAGGAGTTACTGCTATTGCAGTAGCTCCTGGATGGTCAATTAAATGCATTAATGGCTTTTTAGTAGTAAGATCCCATATTATAAGATTTTTATCTATACCATTTGTAAGCGAAATAATAATGTCACCATATTCGCTACCCAAACAACCATTAATAGGTGTATCATTATGACCTTGTAAACATCCTATTTCTTTATATGTATCCATGCATATAATATTCAATTTTCCATCAGCTCTACCAACAACAATACGTCCAGATTTTTCGTTACAATGTAACCGAGAAATAACTGCTTCTGTATCATTAAGATGTATAGTTTTACTGAGCTCAAAATTTCCTGATTCAGTTATGTGCCATATAAATAATGTAGACCCAGAACATACCCATAAAGCTGTATCATTTTTGGTAAATAGCATACTCATTATGGGAAACTTATAATCAGCTTCTAAAGGTTGTATTATATTATTTTTAATGCCCCAAACAATCAATGCATTATTATTTTTATCAGCAAAAATGATATGCGAACCTTTATTGTTCATTATCACTTTACCAAATGTTCTTACATCTTTATCCAAAACAAGATTCTTATAATTATCATCATTAATATCCCAATAATACAGATTATTCTCTTGCCCATGCATTATAATTATCGTACATTCCTTGCTATAATCACTAACTACATATATCGGTTGTGTATAATTATCACCTAGTAGCATTGAATCAAATATATCTAATGTATTTTTACGTAATTTCCATAAAACAACTTCATCTCTATCAGATACCGTAATATACCACTGTCTAACAGAATTCCACGCTTTTATATATCCGTTTGAATGTTCATCGTCTGAATTAAAAAAATCAAGATATCTTTTAAACGGACTTATTCCATCAAAAATAATATTTTCTTTATATGAACTAATAGCAGAAGGAATATAAAAAAATTCATCATACTTGTCTGAGTGATGATGCATAAAGCTTAGTTGCTTACGCGGTATAGTTTCGAAATTTAAAACATCTTGTTTACGCAAAATCTGCTTTACTATGAATTCTTTTATAGGAAAACCAGTTACGTAAGAACCAATATGTTTGCCAATATCATCACAATATACATAGTTAATTATAGAAACCAGCTGTTTATAAGCCCCTAAAACATGTGTAGCATGTAACGTAGTAAATAGCTGTCGATTCTTGACTAGTTTTTGCATATAACTAGCGAAAGCATCATCTTGATTTTCAAGTAAATTATGTAATGAAAACAAATCTTCTTGTGCTATATTATCATGCATATTGCACGCCTGCGGAATAACAACAAAATTGTAATCTGTTTTTTTTTGAGATTCATATAAAACATTCAAAACTAATGAATCTTTAATATGGGACCTTTTAAATGCAGTACTTTTTTGATCAACTGTTACAACTGAAATATAATCCTTCTGATCCATACTTAAACAACAAGAATAAGACATTAACACTACTGCACACACTATATCGTTATAAAATAAGCGCATAGGTAAGCCCTCCTTTTACATTTTCATACACAACAACTATAAAAATAATTACTGTATGATGACATTTATCTCAATAATAATTATAGTATGAAGATAAAATATACAATATTAGAAAAATGTAATAATCAGGCAAAGGCTTACAACCATGCATAAACACCTACTTTCAACGATCGGTAACACCCCTTTAACCTGTATTCCATTCACTACATCAGCAACATTATATGCAAAGCTTGAGTACCTCAATCCAGGTGGAAGTGTAAAAGATCGTACCGCATTATATATGATAGAAGATGCTGAAAAATCTGGTAAATTACAACCTAATGGAACAATCATCGATGCATCATCAGGCAATTATGGCATTGCTCTTGCCATGATTGGAGCTGCAAAAGGCTATAAAGTAATTATCACCACCACACCTAAGATTAGCCAAGAAAAATTACAAACTATGCAAGCATACGGAGCGCAAGTCGTTGTGTGTCCTTCCATGCCATCCATAAAAGATCCTAACAGCCATTATTCAACAGCGTGCAATCTCCACAAAGAGATAGTTAATTCATTTATGCCTAATCAATACTTTAATCCTGTTAATGCGCAAGCGCATTATAGCCTAACAGGCCCAGAGATCTGGCAACAAACGGCCGGTACTATAACTCACTTTTTTGCAGCAGCTGGTTCTGGTGGAACAGTCGCTGGTATAGGAAGATATTTAAAAGAAAAAAATCCTGCCATTAAAGTCATAGCACTTGATTCAGATAACTCATTCCATTCAACACAAGGAAATCCTAAACCGTATAAAATTGAAGGAATGGGTATAGATTTTTATTCAGACGTAATTGATTATCATAACAATACGTATATAGATGAAATTATTCCTGTATCTGATGAAAATGCATTCACTATGCTCAAAACTTTGGCAAGAAATTATGGTTTTTTAGTAGGATTAACAAGCGGTGCTGTTGCATGGGGGGTTCATGAATACCTTCCTTATTTAAAAAAAGATGACGTTGTGGTAATGATTTTTGGAGATTCAGGAAGAGCATACTTAACAAAAAACGTGTATTAATGAAAAAATTAATAGGTATATACATACTGCTGAGTATGTTTATAAATATAATCCCAATGAAAAAACGTATCTCAAATACGCCTTCTGAGGAGCAGAAAGACGTATGGATTAAAACAAAAAACAATGAAATTGTTACAATGAAAAACAATGAAAAAAATTTTTCATATCATATTGCCATAAAAGAGTTGTTACAAAACACGGGATCCCAAAAAAAATCACCATTGCTCATTGATATACATAAAAAAGATTTAAAAATTTTTCAAGAATTACTTCGTAAACCACTTCTTCTTAGTGAACTACCAATAAAAAAATATACAAAAGCTTTAACTATTTCACTCTATTTGCAATCGCCTTTACTTTATACAGCACTGCTCAGCGCAAAACTTCCCCAAAATGTGACTGACAACATTACGAGAAAATATATATCATTATGTGATATCACTCCTAGTACCTTAATCAGTAGGATGTTTTCTTTACCAATAAAGCATACTACTTTCAATCCTACTTATCACGACAAAATGATCTTATTTGCTGGCTCACAATCACAATCTAATGATATTCTTACGCCTCCACTATTGCTTCCTGTTACTAATGAAATCATTATCCAACCAACATTGCTTCAAACAGTAGCTCTTACCATAGTTCGTAATAAAAATAACTATACCATTCCAATAAAAATATGTCCCCATATGATAGGATATGATGAATTCAGCCATTTCTATATTCAATACGATTTCTGTTCCTCTAAATCTTTTATAGAAAAAGTTAACTTAAAAGAAATAAAATTGGGAAGTTATTGTATAACAGCCCTGCATATTAACGTATAAATTTATCAATTATACTGATATCAATAGCTGCTGGATAAATATCTGATGAATCAGCTGCACTACCAGAATTCAATACTTTCCTAATTGCTGGCAATGAAGGTGCTGTCGTTGTAAATAGTACATCACACCCCATGCGCATTAATAAAGAACTCACATGTTCTATATGAGAACCACCAGCAACAACGAAAATAAGCGGTACCTCTGAGCAGGCGATAATCGAATGCATAATATTCATATCAATAAGTGCACTATCAAAAATACACAGTGTTTCAAGTTGTATGCGATAATCTTTATGGGGTAACTGTAAACAATAATCTGCAACCGTTAATTTTTTATTAAAATCTATTTTTAATAATGCAGCATGTACTGCTGCAACAGTACGCTTATAAAGACCATTAAGAAATTTACCATCGTCATATTTTTTTATTTTTTCAATTTCATCAGAAACTTCTTTGTGCAAAGCTAAAGTAGAAATAGTAGCACTTGATCGAAAAGAATGAGGATTAACATTTATATTATTAAGCAATGGACCTACTCCTGCAACACGACAATAGCGATATTCAACATTATCCACAACAACTCCCAGTGAACGAGCCGTATTTGCTAGCTGCCCTAATAGCCCATTCGGGCAATTAATGCCAAAATTGCAACACACCATTCTTCCATCATTATTAATAGAACCAACATCTTCAACTACGAGTTTACTTTTTCTTGAATATTTTTGCAGAAGCGATTCAATATAAATACGTTGACTTTTATTAGCAGGATGATTTTTAAAATGATAATCACCTACACAAATAATAAGTTGCTGATTATTATTTGTGTTAGTTACGTTACGTACTACACATAAATGATAAGAATAAGAAATACTAATATTATAGGAAAATAATAACCCTATTCCAAAAATATATATTCTATTTCTCATAGCCGATCCCTAATTTCTGTATGTTCAACCATAACGTAACAGCAATTTAAATATATTACAAATTGAACAAACTGATCAATGATTTATTATAATATTGCTTTTTATATGCAACAAACAGTACAATTAAAGTGAAAGAAAAGAATCAAGTATATTACCCATAAATCAATGAAAAACTATGTATAACCATATGCCATACAAAATTACACTACTTTTTTTTATTTTATTTATCGGAAAAATCACTCTTTCTATCACTACTAATCCTCTCCCATTATCGCTCAATCTTGCATATGATCCTTATTGGACTGAAGATGCTCAAGAAGCAAACAATAATATAAACCATTTCATTGAACCAGCAGATGATATTAATTACACAAATTATCGCTACGTTGGCATACATAATGGACATGTATATCCTCGTTTTTTTAAAATAATACGACAACAGGACCAAACAATCATTGGTAACCTCAGTTATGGTGTACGTGGATTAATGCTTGATACATATAATTGGAGTTTTCCATGGTTTTCAACATTACAAGGACCAAAAAATGCCAAAGTTTGTCTATCGCATACTCCACCAGGTATTATAGCCTTTATGCAGAAAGCAACATTCGTCTACCAAACGATGAAATATGAATTACGCCGCATTATTGAGTTTATGAAAATAAATGAACAGGCTGTTATTACCATCATTCTGGAAGATTATGCTCATGCCATTCAAACTGCGCAAGAAATTAAAGAAGTGATGATAGAAGCTCAGTATGATCCGTTATTTAAGCCAAATGACTTGATTAATGAACAATGGCCAACACTTGGTTGGATGAGACACAATAATAAACGTCTTATTATTTTTACTCAGCGAGCTCATACCACTGATGTTACCTTTAATCAATTCAACTACATGGCCGAAAATCAATATAGCACAACAAATGAAAAAAAGTTATGCACGTTACGACAAGAATCTCCTTTGACGAGTTCGCTCTATGCTTTTAATAATTTTAGCGGAATACCATTAACACTTCCAACAATAATAACCAAAAATCAGGTTGATTATATTACTGTTAAAAGAATCATTAAAAACTGCGTCATTAAAAAACTTGCTGGAGGGAAAATATTTAATGGTTATTGGGCCGATCACATTATAAATAGTTGCAATTATCTCTATGCACAAGAGAAAAAAACAATTTTTGAGTATGTTAATGAGCTAAATGCTCATTCAAATAAAACTATCCCATAAACAAAATACATATGATGATCATTTTGCGCATATTATCTTAAACATCTTGAACTAATAAAGCTCTCAAAGCTTTTTTATCAATTTTACCCGTTGCTGTTGTTGCAAGTTCTTTAGTATCACAAAAAAATTGTCGCGGAACTTTATAAGCAGCTAAATGTTGCATACATAATGTACGTAAACTACGTTCATTATAATCGTGCATAGAGCGCAATTGTACAAATGCTACGGGAACTTCACCATCTTCATCAATTTGACCAACAACACCGACTCTTATAACATTAGGATGTAATAATATAACATTTTCGATTTCTTGTGGGTAAATATTAAAACCTTTATGAATAATAAGATCTTTTTCGCGTCCGGTAATAACAATTTTTCCATGTTTATCTATATAGGCAAGATCACCGGTATTAAGCCAACCATTTTTTAATACGTTATGGGTAGCTTGTAATGCATTGTAGTAACCAAGCATAATATTATCGCCTTTAACCCACAAAACACCTATTTCACCTTGCTTTAGATCAACTTCCTTTTCATCGCGTATTGCACACGTGATTCCAATAAGAGGTTTTCCTACATTGCTTGCCGGAACTGTTTCATCATCAAGATTGACCGAAATCACTGGAGTTGTTTCAGTAAGTCCATATCCATTAGCCAGTTTTCTACGATAAATTAACCCAAATGCTGCACGAATTTTATCAGGCAATGCATCGCCACCAGAAACAAAAAGACGAACCGAATCTAATGGTGCAGTTTTCATCAAACATAAAAGACCATATAATGCGGGAACACCTAAAAAGATAGTTGGCTTATGTTGCAATGCTTCAAGAATAAATCGTCGTTCAATTTTAGGCACTAAAATAATAGTAATTCCATAAAAAAAACTTGCCCACACACATGTATTTTGAGCAAAGCTATGAAACAAGGGCAGAACACCAAAAATTCGTTCATCAGCAGGTTTACCTAACAAAGAAGCAATTTGTAAAACATTAGTAAGGATATTTTTGGAACTTAACATTACTCCTTTTGGCAACCCCGTAGTACCGGATGTATATAACAATGCAGCCAATTCTTCAGGGTCAAGATCAACAACAGTATCGTTTACCTCTAAGGATTCATCTACATCATCAATATCTAATTCAGTAACAATAGGCGGCAACGTAACAGATGTTTTTTTAAATAAGTCGATGCGGTCAGATGAAGTCATAATTATTGTTGGTTGTGCATCAGTTATAATATGAGCTAGTTCTTTTTCCTTTAAAAATGTATTAACAGGTGCAACAATCACACCAGCTTGCCACAATGCAAAGTAAGTAATATAAAATTCAGGAGAATTCTCAAAGCAAATAATTCCCCTATCGCGAGCTTTTATACCATATTTTTTAACAATTTTTATACTTAACGCTGATGCCAAAGCATATAATTTTTTATAGGTAATATGCTTGTCGTGATAAATAAGAGCTATAGTATCAGGATGGAATTGCATAGCACGCTGTAATAACCTTCCAGCAAACATAAGTTTGCCGTTATAAAGGATTGTCTTATACAATTCATCATAGACATGTTGCTCTTGTTCTCGTTTCAACTGTTTAATTGCCATAATTTACTCTTCTTCTATAGCAATAACTTGCACAGGACATTTTGCTGCTGCTTTTCTAATAGATTGTTCAAATTTTTGCATATCTACTCCAGCTTTGACACGTGAAACATCGGTCACTTCAAATACGTCTGGCGCTATAAATTGACATGATCCACAACTAATACATCCCGGCTCTATTGTTACATTTTTCATATATAACCTACAGACATTTTAACAGTTTTATAGTATAATTTTTATTCTATCACCTCTATTAATGTAGCGCATTTTAATTAAAAAGGTAATTCCATGCCACAATTAACCAACGGTATTTTAATTGCTATTGAAGGAATTGATGGTTCCGGAAAATCAACGCTTGCTTATAATCTATCAACTACACTGCAAGAACAAAATTATGATACATTACTCACCAAAGAGCCAGGCGCTTGTGATCTTGGTAAAGAAATTCGCGAAATAATTCAAATCCAAAATATAGCAATCACCCCCCGTGCTGAGTACTTACTCTTTGCAGCTGATCGCGCACAGCATTTTGCAGAAATTATTATTCCTGCACTGACGCAAAAAAAATTGATTATTTCTGATCGTATGGCAGATTCATCAATTGCATATCAAGGATATGGCAATGGACTTGATTTTAATATGATTCATATGATTAATCAGTGGACAATGCATTCAATTGTTCCCCATATCACCATCTTTGTTCGTGTTCCAGTTTCTATCGCCCTTGATCGCGCTAAAAATCGTGGTCCACTCTCGGCCTATGAAAAACGTGAAGCTTTTTTGCAAAATGTTGCGGCAGGTTTTGAAGACATGTATAAAAACCGTACTGATGTTATCATTATTGATGGAACTCAACCAGAAAAAACAATAGTATCACAAACAAGTACTATCATCACGCAATGGATACATAAAAAATTACACTAACAGATATTATTTATATTTTATAAATTGTACGCTAATGATATAATATCTATATGAATATACAAAAAAAAACATCTTTTCCACTCTATACATGCCACAATATGCCGCCAGCACAATTATGGATTGGTAATCATGATCATGCAATTGCTGCTACAGAACAGTTTTTACAAAAAATAGTATGTCCTAATAATGGTTGTCAGATCTGTATCAGTTGCATGCAAATTGTAGAAAAACAACATCATTCTATTATGTGGCTTTATCCAGAAAAAAATTATACAATTGATCAATTAGATAGTCTTTTTGAAAAAATTTCATTTCAGCTACAACCAGAAGAACTTTTTTTTATTATTATTCAAAAAGCAGACTTTCTTACACCTTCATGCGCAAATAAATTGTTAAAACCGATGGAAGAACCACCACAGGGATATCATTTTATTTTACTTGCAGAACGTATTGAACAAATATTACCAACAATCCAATCTCGATGCACTATTTATTCATTACCAACATCAGCTAATCTCCATGCATCTCATCCTATTGTTGAAAGCTTTACAACAAAAAAAATAAGTAGTACTGAATTTACTAAAATTACTGAAAAAATACTCATAAATGAACGAGAAAGTATTGAATTACTTGATGCAATACTCAATTATTGGTTTACCTTATATCACAACGGCAATAAAAACAAGAATGATCTACAACATATAACATCAATTATTTCAAAGTTACAACAAGCTCTTTTGCAACCTCCAATGCCAGGAAGCACCGTTATTTTTTGGCGAAATATCTACTTACAATTGCATGATGATATAAAAGATTTAGACAAATAATTTGATCGTTTCTAAAATTGCATACATACAAACCAACACCCCTAAAAATGTTATCCCTCCAACCGAAGAAACAAATATTGGATATCCTTTTCCAAGTTGCTCAAAGATACTCAATAGACTTTGATTATCATTATTACCTTGAGAACCATCATTAGTCCTGCTATTTTTTTCTTTTAGTTCTCTCAATTCTTTTTTCAACCCAGTGATTTCCGCCTCTAATCCTTTATTAAGTTGAGCTGCAAGGCTTACTTTAAACGCACCACTTGCAACATTTATGACCTCAAGCTTTTTTTTATCATACAATTGTTCACAATCAGCTGCTCTATCTTTCAATTTTTGATTCTCAAGTAGAAGATCTTTATGCTCTTGTTTGTTTTTACCCAACTTATCTTCCAATTTATCCACTCGTTTTATTTCAGATAAAAAATTAGTAGCCATGAAAGTATAAAAAGATAATATATCACTACCCAACATTGTTTTTGGCAATCGATTGTTAATATCTGTAAAATTATAATTCATAGCAAGAAAGCGTACAATAAAATCAGAACAATTCTTTTCATCCGTAATCATATTAATTAAAATATTTTGAATATTTTCTGAAATACCTGAAAATGTAACTTTCACTTCTCCCTTTTTATTAGAAATAGCAACTGCTCCTGCATAATCACCATCTTGCACAACTATAGAATAAGCTACATCTTTTTTGTCATCATGCAAATCCTGGAAAATTTTTACCATTAATTCAAAATCAAATTGTTCTAATGAAGATAAAAACTTCAATTCATTCTCAAATTCTACAGTAATTTTAGTCACATCTTTTTTTTCTACTAAGCATATATATTTTTTTTTCCAATCATATAATTCTTCCGAAAAAGACTTAGAAGATAAAACCAATATCTTTGGTATAACTTTTTTAGCCTCGTCAAACACAACTTGATTAGAAAAACCAAGACTATTCTTTGGATACTCCTTGTTACTATTCACGGTAGTTTGAAGGAATTTAAAACAATCCTTCGCAATAGAATTACAATTTATTGGTAAATTTAGTTTATTTTTTTTATCTTTTTCTGTATTTAAAAATATATTAGCAATATCAATACCAGAATTAGAAGCGTTTATATGAAAAATAAAATCTATACTATTATTAATTGCATCTTCCATATTTTGATTTTTCCCCTCAAATCTATAGCAATTTACGTTCTCTTTCTCGCTAAAATATGTAAAAAGTACAGACCCTGAAACATTTTTCGCGCCATAATACAAAGGTATTACTGATTTTTGCGAAGCAACAGATGTTAATGAAAAAAATAATATGACAATTAAAAAAAAATTACTCAATTTTTGCATAATAAATCCATTTTTAATAAATAATTAATACGCTATCTTTATGCAATTATGGTAAACAAACTAAAGAAAAAAATCAATTTTCTTTTCTTAACTATTTAACTTATAGATAATAGTCATGCTTATTCCAAATATTTATTATCAAATAAAAACATGTCACCGTGAATAATGTAAAACAAATTTTTATCATTGCATGATAATTTGTTATAAAGACATGCAAAAAATAGGCTTCAATTATATATATTTTAATAATAATTCCAATTAATGCTGTAATAACAATATAAAATAACGAAGGATATAAATTTTTTTTTACAATAAAAGCAAATAGCGATACAGGAATAATGTATATCCAAGGAAAGAAAAAAAAGTTAAAACAACAAAACGACTCTAGGCATTGCGCTAGTATTAAAACTGCAAATAATATGTATCGCTTTGTATAAAAAAGAAGTAAACAATAAATACATAAGAGGAATGGCACTGCAGCTGTCCCAACTAAAAAAAATTGCCCTACATCAATAAAGAGTAAAACAATTACAATCAAGGTAAAAAAAAAATTATATTTTGTGATATTCATATAAAATATAGCATTAGAGATATTCATTTTTCTTGTTATAATATGATTGTTATTATAGTAATAAAATTTTAAAGGCGAAATACATGATCATAAAAAAATATTTTTCATTTTTTTTGACTATTCTTTTTTTAATGCCGTGCAATGAAATAAAATCAATGCAGCGCAGAGATTTATATCAAGGTATCCAAGTGGTGGTCGGATTGGCTTTTATAGCGTTTTCTATCATGTACGTAATCAAACGATACACAGAAGAAGGCGATAAGAATATTAACAGCAATAATAATAACAATAACAATATTATTAATAATAATAACAATATTAATAATAATAATACGATTCTAATTGCAAGAACAAATTCAATCACAGAAAAAGCCATCAACTCTTTAATTAACAATATTTATTGCTCTGGTCTTGTTGATTTTACTATTACTATTGGCGATGAGCGCAAAATAAAACTGCAGGTAGATGATAACTTTAAGCATTTTCTCAAATATGATCTAGACACAAATCAAACTATATCTATTACATATGGAGGATATACTGGCAATACTATGCCAAACGTACAATGTGATCTTTATTTACAACCAGACGATATACATTCTATGCAATTGATTAATAGCGTTAAGGCAACTCTAAAAAAGCATCAATTGCAAAAAGATTTTCAAGCAGAATCTTTAGATTGGAAAGTAAACAATAGTGCACAGTTAACAATTGAAAAAGCTTGTAATATTACGTGTAACGCATTGATAATGCATGCATCTAATAGTGCAACGATAACAATGAATGATAACGCTTTTGAAAAGATCACTAATTTAACGGCTGATGTTAACAATAGCGCTAGCATTCAATTCTTTCCTCAACCATTAGTCATTATTCAAAAACAAACGATTACTGTTAATGGCTCTGGAGACTATAAAGGAGAAAAACTTAAAAGTAATTATACAAATATAATTGCATCAAAATGCGGTACTGCTGCTGTACAATGCAGCGATATAGCAAGCGGGAGTTCAGCTACTTCTGCTCATATTAATGTTTACAGTAATGATACTCAAAAATTACAAAAAAATATTATAGCAGACAAAAAATCTAGCGGACAAGTTAACTACTATAGGTTAAAGGATTAAGAAAATGAAGTATATATCATGTATTATTTTCATAATTTTTTGTTGTGTAAGTGATAATGTAAACGCTATGAATATATATAACAATATGCGTAGTCGTTTGATTGATTTTGGTGAATCCATTGAAAAAATTGACAATGTTCCGCTGATTGATAAATTAACTAATTTGTTACCATTTGCTATGGTTGCTGCATGTCTTAAAGAATGTCCTGGCCAAACAATGATTGCGCTAACTGGGCTCCTGTTTTATGTCGTTTTAAAGAAAAATTCTATGCGTAAAGTAAAATATTCTATACAGCAAAAAAAGAATCAAAGAATGTATGATAAAAAAATAAAAAAACTTTATGTAGGTAGTCATTAATACGTTAAAGTAAAATTTTACACCATACTACAATACCCATGAAGCTTATATATTTCTGTTTTATTTTTTTATTTCTCACTACATTTATCAACGGATATCGCTTACCAAGTCTTGGTCTTGGGTATACTAATATTCTTGACGGTGGTCCTACTCGGCCATACCCGGGTGGTTATTGGCAACAATGGATACAATATTACACTACACAGCGTTTTTTAGATGCACGGGGAAAGGCCCTAAATAATCTTTCCTCTCCTCATTTTAGAGGTTTTGCTACGGTTACTGAATTTATTTATCAATTTGATTATCAATTACCTTTGGGTGGTATGCCAGGATTTGTTCTAGCATTGCCGCTAACACTTTATTCAAAAATTGAAAAAAATGCATTAGATATACAAAGTAGTGGACCTGGCTTTGGTAATCTTTATTTAAGTGCTTACTCACAATGGAACGCTATTCAACTACGAGGTCGCCAATTCTTTATTCATCGACTTGAAGTTGATTTTTCAATCCCTATGGGTAAAAATAAGTTGCCTGAAAAACAAATAAATCCTAGCGATTCATTTTTTTATTGTGGTGCTAATTGGGCTGCCACGCTCTATATTTCATCGACATGGAATATATCATGGGCATTACATTATATTTGGAATGCCCATAATGAAAAAATAAATACACAAGCCGGTGATGTAATTTATTGCAATTACAGTATAGCACATGAACTGTTTTCTAATTTTTATCTGGCAGCTGTTGGTTATGCTCTCCAACAAATACACAATGACCATGTAGATGGTATATCTGTTTCTAATAGTAGAGAGCGTGTATTTGGCGTAGGACCTGGTGTAGCATATTTTTTATCAAAAGATACTGTTTTTTTTAGCTATTTGTATCTTGAAGCTGGTGCGAGAAACAGAACACAAGGTACAAATTTTATTTCACGATTAATAATGCATTTTTAATTTTTATTGCATTGTGCACATATGTTATGACAATTTTTCGAACAATATATCTCTTTTTTGTCTTTATTATAATAATGAGTGCTTTTATAGGTGGCGCTATCTTTTTTATAATTCATAATTACACTATTGATTTTTCTATTTTAACACGACACGATTCAGCATGCCCATCATTACTACTAGATGATGAAGGTAATGAATGGGGACGATTTCAGTTAGATCGACGTGATCCTATCGATGGGGTATGTTTACCCGAACATGTTATTAATGCATTTATTGCAGCAGAAGATTGGGATTTTTTTACACATGCAGGCATTTCATTAAAAGGTATTATTCGATCTGTTATAGTTAATATGTATTATGGACGTAAGGTTCAGGGTGCAAGCACTATTACACAACAATTAGTTAAGTTACTATTTTTTGATTCACGAAAAACATTTACGCGGAAAATAAAAGAACAATTATATGCAATAATTGTTGAACAACAGTTAACTAAAGAACAAATTTTACATACGTACCTCAATCATGTCTGTTTTGGTTGTGGTATTTATGGTATAGAAGCTGCTAGTCAAAGATTTTGGTCTAAAAATGCGCATGACATTTCAATCGATCAAGCAGCAACACTTGCAGGAATTATTCGTTCACCTACACGATATTGTCCTTTAGTTTATCCACTCTCAGCCCAAAAACAACGTGATGTTATTTTAAGAAAAATGAAAAATTTACATTTTATTACTTCAGAAGAATATGAAAATGCATTGACATGTAGTGTAGTAATAAAAGATAAAAATTGTGATTATTTTGCGCCACATATTAAAGAAATGTTACGTATCTCATTAGAGCGTATTATTGGTAAAAGAATGCTTTATACCGGAGGGCTACATATTCAAACAACAATTAATAAGCAAATGCAAATTACTGCACAAAATACTTTTCGTACAGAAATGATAGCATTGCGTGAAAAATTTGGAAATGAAATTGATGGTGGTTTTATTACACTTGATTGCAAAACGGGAGAAATAAAAGCATTAGTTGGTGGATTTGATTTTATCACATCAAAATTTAATAGAGTCGATCAAGCACCTCGACAAATAGGATCTATATTTAAACCATTAATTTATACTGAGGCAATAAAAAAAGGGTTAACATTTGCCGATACTGAAATTGATGAACCTCTTGAGTTAATCCAACATAACACGCTCTGGGCACCGAAAAATCATAATAACAAATTTAATGGAAAAGTTACTTTAGCATATGCACTATCACATTCAAGCAATATTGTGAGTATAAAAACATTATTAAAAATTGGACCCCATCTAGTCATTAATCTGGCAAAAAAATGTCGCATGAAAAGTAACTTTCATGCGTATCCTTCCTTGGCCCTTGGCTGTGTTGATACAACACTAATTGAAGCTGCAGGTATGTTTAATATTTTTGCCAATAATGGTATATATGTCGAACCGCATCCATTATTATGGGTTAAAGATAGATGGGGTACACGTATTTATAAAACTATGGTTGATAGTGAACGTGTCATTGAAAGCCATATAGTTGGACAAGTGAGCTCAGTATTACGCTTAGGCCCTGAGCGAGTAAAAACCGTATACGGAGCGCAAAATTGGATTAAATCTGAGATGATCAGCAAAACCGGCACAACAAATGATTCTCGTACATGTTGGTTTATTGGCTCAACACCAGAAATAACAACTGCATTGTGGATCGGCCGTGACGATAATCTCCCCATAGGAAAAAACGTATTTCCTATTCATACGTCATTTCCCATTTGGCTTGCATTTAATCGTGCCGTTGATACAGTTAAAAAAACATTTTCTTATGATTCTTTATTGCAAGAAAAAATCATTAATGAACGTACTGGTGAGTTATCATCATTAGGCAAACCGGAAGCAATCTCTATTTTAATGTAAAATTTTCTTATTTTTTACATCATCCTTCAATATATTTTTAAAGACAAAAACACTACAGTACGAATATGCTTTTAACTAACTTTTTAATTACACTCCGTTCAGCTTTTATTTATTACAAATTGCACAATTAATTTTTAATTTGATCAGATAAATTTAATGACTTATACCTACATTATGTTATTATGTTACATAATAATGCGATAATTTAATCTATTTTTTAAAAGGTTATCACGTGAAGAAAATAAACCATTTATACATGATTGCACTTATATTATTGAATATCCATGGAGTTAGTGCAATGGATGATCAAAAAATCAATGTTATTGTAATAGAAGGCCACAACTTAATAAACGCTACAGATATCTTTTCAGGCAACCAATATGATGTTCATACGATACAACAACCAATGAAGACTACTGATTGTCTTGGTGAATCTATGCGCCAAGAAGAATTAAAAACAACGATAAAATCGATTACTGAGAACGATCCTCATGCTCGATTTGTTTTTTACGCTGTTGAAGACGGAGTAGCAGCTACTTTACATTTTCTTGCTAATAATTCTTACAGCAATATAGTAGCACTAGTTCTGCAAAATAGTACCTTTTCTGAATACTATTATTCTTTTAATAATATTACCAACCTTAAATGTTACAAAAATATTCCAATCTACCTTATTGATGATCACACAAACGAAAATAATGTTGATCTTAGCTCTTCGTTATTCTTTCTACATTTATATAATAACAAATATACAAGCATTGATCAGATATCACTAGAAAAATGTAATAAAAATTTAACGAATACTATGCCAAACGAAGAGTTCATTGAAACGACAGTAGAACTATCATTTCAAGCACTTTTTAATGAATATTTGACAAAGATTAACTTGCCACCGATTTATACTAAAAAAAATTTACTAGATAATACAACTCAAAATAACATTCTAATTAAACCAAAAAATGTTAAACCTACGGACGAAGTCCATCAAAACATTCTTCAGGAATTCATAGGAAAAGAAAATAAACGCTACTACTTATCATTAGTAAGAGGATCAATTTCTTTTCTTGTTGTTGGATTAGGATTGTTTTTAATTCTTTATAAATACGGTAATAAATAAAAATTATACGGTAATCATGCTCTTGATGACGGATCTAAATTGTTTTAGTTGAGGATCATAATGCAAAGAAACAAGTTTAATTTTTGTAAATAGACTTCCTAGATCTGATAATCGTTGTATATACATCGCTGCATTCCCTGATGTTGAACATACGATAGTAATAGTACAATCTTTTTTATTTAACATAATCGATTCTAATTTTATCTCATTATTACACATATTTTCAATTGCAGTAAAATACAAATAAGGGTTTTTTACCCCACTATCGTAACGATTAATTTTATGTAATTGTGAGCGAATCAATTCATATTCAGTTTTTAGCGTGTCTTTTTTTTTAATAATATCAGAATAATTTTTTGTCTGGTCGCGTAAAGTATTTATCTCGTTTTTCAATGATATGTACGTTACTAATGGAGATATCAAAAAATATAAACTAAGAATTATACTACATAAAAATAAAAATAATGTTACATAAAACCAACGACGAATTTCATACTGTTTTTGTGGTGATAATGATGTAATAAAATTAATTTTTTTCATTAAACTGCTCTTTCAGCGGATAATAAACCAATGGATGCTGCATGATATATCTGATCTTGCAAAGCACCTTTTGTTGTAAAAATTAACATACGATTAAGCATATCAATAGAAAAAAGAGTTTCAATATTGTTATTACACTTGATCATATCAATAGCAAACTGACTACGTCTAAATGCTGTTCCAAAAATATATTTATATGCATCAATTAATCCTATAGTTTTGGTAGTCATTGTAACAAGATTACACCCTGCTGCAATAGCAAGCAGCTGATATTGTAGTACAAGCGACCGTAATACCTTATAAACATAAAAAATAAATTGACCTTTATCATTTGGATATAAATAGCGATATTCCCATAAAAAATTACGTGAATTCATACTACCAAAATCGGAATGATGAGGGGTCGATGTTGACATTGCAACAAATTTTTCAGTGACACCACTTCCCTGTAAAGAAAATAATATGAATGCATTTATTAGATCATATTCATGCAAGAACAAACTAATATATTTTTGTATGATAGTAGGGTTAAAAATAGTTAAGCGCTCCAGTTCTAAATTACTCAATGGATATCGCTTATACGCACGTAATGTTAATAAAGGATTATTATCTATTCTTTCTATCCAACTACAAATAAGTGTATCAGACGAAAAAAAAACTGTTACAAAGGTGTTATTAAGGGTAGGAATTGGCCACATAATCTACTCTCCCGGTAATAAAACGGTCTTTTCCTTCTAAATCTTTATGAATAAAAATATCGTTATACCCTGCAGCCAGCATTAATTTTTTAACGACGACTCCTTGTGTGTAGCCAATTTCAATAACAATTTGTGGAATATTTTTACTACACATTTCATCATTAGTTTGAATAAAATAAGGCGCACGTACAATAATTTCTTTAATAATTGCAAGACCATTATCCGCAGCAATCAATGCGTTGTGATCCTCCCATAATCTGACTGTATCATCGAGATCGCTCAATTCAGATGATGCAATATAAGGAGGATTAGAAATAATCATATCAAATAACATTCCACGCGGAATTGATGTAAAAAGATCAGATTGTATGCAGATTATATTGCGTATAACGTTATGTTCAATATTTTTTTCTGTCAACATGAGTGCCACATTCGACACATCTGTAGCAACTACTAATGATTGCGGTAAATGATGCGCAAAAGCAATAGCAATACAGCCTGATCCTGTTGCTAAATCTAAAATTTTTATTTTTTTATTATTAAGCAACCTCAGCTGCTCAATAAGATAAAGAGACCACTCTTCTGTCTCTGGGCGCGGAATGAGTATCGGAGGTTCAACTAAAATATCACAATCAGCAAAAGGAACAGAACCTAGCAAATATTGTATGGGTATTTTATCTTCTACAAGCTGCTGTATCCATTGATTAATCTTTTTCTTTTGTTCCAAACTTATCATCAAGCTTGCCTGCATAACTAGCTCTGTTTTTGTTTTTTCACAAATTGCCTGCAATATCCACCATGCATATTGTTGGCAAAGTGTATCATCATCATAGACTGAAGCAATTTTATGCCGAATATCATTAATATAATACATGACGTCGTAATTAGTATTCATAAAAAACAGTGTATCATATTTGTATAATAAGCGTGAAGTATCATCATAAAACAATCAAACAGTACACTATTGTTCCCATAATTTTATAGAGATAATCATAATTCTATCAACTCATAAATAATTACAAAATGAATTATACCCTTTACTTTAAATAATTTTTTTTGTATTATAATAATATATTTAGTAAATATATAGCTATATTAAGGGATTTTTATGAAAAACAATATATCAATAAGCATATCTATTCTCATGTTGCTGCCAATGGGCGCTATCACAACAACTATTAAGGGCGAATTGACTATGGCAAGCTATAATATAACGCATGGTAAAAAAAATAATTGGCCAAAACGACAACCTGGAGTTTGCAATCTTATTCAAAAAATCAACGCTGATATATATTGCTTACAAGAAATTATTAAAGATAATCAACAACTTGATTCTATACAAACAGCTCTTTCCAATTATAAATATGTGGGCAAACCGCGAAGCTCAGGGATAAAAGGATTATCTTTATGGCATCGCTTTGTTATGAATTTTGCACAAGATGAGTATTGTCCTATTTTTTATAATCCAACAAAAATAAATATCCTTGCTCATGACACTTTTGGCATCAATGGTGACCAATGGACGTCGGCATTATTACCACGTATTTGTACATGGGCGCATTGTAAAGAAATAACAACAGGAAAAGAATTTTATGTTTATAATACTCACCTTGACCATAAAGACCAAGAAAAACGACTTATGCAAATTAAGCTTATTCTTAATGATACTAAAAAACGTTGTGGTAATACGCCAACAATAATAACGGGCGATTTTAATACAACAGTTACGTTCGAAGTAGAAAAAATATTTTCCGATGCTGATTTTATTCATGCAAGAACAGTAGCACATACCGTAGAAGGCAGCACAGTAACTCATATTAAGGGCGGCAAAGGCTTTGAATGTGATCATATCATGATTAAACCAAAGGATGCATTTGCTATACAATGTTATAAAATATTTGATAAAACAATTAGCGATACAACAAGTGACCACAATCCGATCAGTATGATATTCTCACTTAATTAAAGAAAACTACCGTTGATGAAAATATATAGTTTTACTACTTAAAAGGGGAACTTATAACACTTTTAATACAAGGTATAACATATATTGTATTTATAGCTTCTAGAAAGGAGGTTAGTATATAGTTATCACCTAATCGCTTAATGACATATGGTTTAAGTATAAAATAATTGATACTTTCATTAAGGATATGCTCAAGAGCAGAATCAGAAAAAGAACGATCAATCTGATATAAATGGCTTTTATCAATAGTTGCTTTATATTTATCCAGTCCTTCTATTACAAGAGCAGAAATCATAATCGTTGCATTCTCTTTGCAAAAATTTTTAAATTCTTCACTTGTATTATTTGTAAGGTTTTTAATTGGTTCCAAATCAACAATCGTTTCAACACAATCGGAAGCCACCTTATCTACAACAATATAAAAAGGTTGATACAAAAGTCTTGTCTTTAAGTCAGAAAATTTATTGTAATGAACAGCATATCTCATACCATTAATAGCACCTTTATGCATTTGTAGAGTTAAATCTGTAGGTAAGCGTTCATGTAAATATTCACTTGTCTCATATATTATAAAAGCTTCGCCTTGGCATAATAGCTGATTAATGTCATCCTGACTGATTGATGCAGCATTATAAACTCCAACATACAACGACAAAAAACAGATAATTTTTTTTATTATTTTCATATAATTTATCCCAAAAGCTCCGTTACATATTCTTTAGCATTAAATAATTTTATATGATCAGATTTTTCACCAAAAGTTAAAAAAATAACAGGAATAGCCAGTTCTTGTGCAATAGCAAAAACGATCCCACCTTTTCCCGTACCATCCATTTTGGTTAAAACAATACCAGTAACATCAGTGCTTTCTTTAAAAAGCTTTGCCTGCTCAAAAGAGTTTTGACCGAGCATGGCATCAATAGTCAATAATGTAACAACACGCTGATCAGGAAGTTGTTTTTGAACAGATTTCTTTATTTTTGCAAGTTCATGCATTAAATTAATTTTTGTTTGTAATCTGCCTGCAGTATCAATAATTAAAATATCATAATGCTCAGCTTTAAACTTTTCACATCCTTGAAACACTAATGATGCAGGGTCTTGACCTTCCTTACCGCATACAATATCAACGTTAGATTTTAATGCCCATTCATTAAGCTGTTCGTATGCTGCCGCACGAAATGTATCTGCCGCTACCAAAAGAACTTTTTTACCTTGCTGCGCATACATGTATGCTAATTTACCAATACTTGTCGTTTTTCCGCTGCCATTGATACCAACAAAAAGAAATATTCTTTGTGAATTAATGCTAGAACCTTCATTTTTAAGTAGAATATTTAAAAGAATAGCATGTAAACATGATTTTAGCCGTGTACCATCTATAGCGCCAGTACCAACTTGTTCCTTTATTAGAGTAATAATTGATCGTGTTGTTGCAACACCTACATCGCTGGATATGAGTAGAATTTCTAATTCTTTAAGCGCGGCTTCATCAATAATCGTGCGATTAAAAAATGAACCCAATTTAGAGGTAACCGTGCTAAATATCTTGTGTAATTTATTTTTGATAAAACTAAACATAAAACCCTTACATGCCATAACCAACAATAGAAATTAATTTTCTATAATTATAACAAAAGATCATTACTTTGGCGACAGTTAAGCTTTTTAATTAATTATATCACAAAAGACTTTGACTATCACCCAGCATATGTTCAACTCGCTGCAAAAAAAGTTTAATGCGTCGATAATCATTACCTGTCAACAATGAATAAGTCTGCATAAATGAATTCATTTTGTTTTTTGTAAGAATATTAAGCTCCATATGCTGCCTTAATAAGGCGAGCATTAATTCATCCATGTTAAAGATTTGTGCTGAATGAGTAAAAAGAAGATGAAGATAATTGGTACTGGAAAAAAAAATTTTGCTTATCTCATTACTAGGACAAAGAATAAATGAATGAATTTTAGGTGGCTCTGGAGCAATAAGGTATGATATTAATTTCTTTTCTTGATAACCAATTGCAATACATGCAAATGTTGTTTTTAAAAATTCAAAAATTTGAGGCTGTTCTTGCAATAACTCTTCTTCAGTCTTTTTATAAGGAAATGGATACCGAACTGGGTCCATTGAACCTGTTTGCACATGATGCACAATACCAAAAACAGTTCGTTTTTTCCCTTCGATAGCAACAAATGAACCAAATTCAGGAAATGTATCCCAGGTCCAACTTTGCCCAAGCCAACTTGTTAGAGAGCTTTCAATCACTTCTGCAAAGCATTTTTCCTGATTCATAACTACCTCTACATAAAAATTATTTATTTTTACCCTCTTTAAAACAGACCAGGTAGAAAAACTTACTCGATGAGAAATTAAATAATGATAGTTTTGTATGGTTAATGTATGCGCTGCCATGTCATATTTTTTATTATTTGTCAATTTATGATCAGCAATTATGAGGATATTTCCCTATCATGGCATCTTTGGCAACTTTAGCAACAATAAAAGAGATTATAAAATAGTTTGTTTTTATATTGCCTGTTTGTCTGATTTTTACTATAAACTTTTGTTTCCATTTGACAAAGACATTAGTAGGAGTACAATTAGAAATAATACAGTAGCTTCAATAATACTATTTTAGGTGTAACCACATTCGAAGGAGATATAAACGATGATTTCAATATCAACACAATTACGTGTTAAAGAACTTTTAAGAGAAAAAGGCTGGACAACAAAGATTTTGGCAGAAAAAACGGGTATGTCTGAAAGTTATTTAACCCATATCAAAAATGGCACGCGTCGTTGGAATGAAGATTCCCTGAGAAAATTATCTCAAGCTTTTGAAATTAGCCCAATTGACTTATTTGCAGAACATCGTCAAAGAACAGACGACATTGATAAAAATGTCAGCATGCCTGAACAATCTGATCTTGAATTACAAGTTAAAGTTGTTCCAGTGGTTGGAGAAATACCATCAAATCCATCCCCTTACAACAATCAACTTATGCAAGTCACCACCGGATATAAGGACATTTTTGTCCCTGTATTTAACTCAGCAGATAATGCAATGTTTGCTCTTTGTGTTGAAAATAATACAATGTCACCAACATTTGTAAAAGGAGATTATCTAATTGTTTCTCCAGAAGTTTGGACTCGTTCAGGTGATATTGCTGCTGTTGAATTTGGTAATGATACTCCAGTAAAAGCAGTGATGCAAGTAACATACACTGAAGATTTTATTGTTCTTGAATCAGTTAATCATAAGCAACCTCCTATAGCATTGATTCGCGGTAAAGATCATTTCAGAATTATTGGCCGTATAATTCAACGCATTCAAAAGTTTGCATAAATAATAAAATTAATATTTAAAAACAATAAAAGGCAAGATTTCTAATTTAAACTAGAAATCTTGCCTTTTTATCTGCACATCTAACTCTCTATTAATATGCCTATAACACAACTCTTTTTCTTTTCATATTAATTACGATTGCTTTTCATAAATAAGTTTTTTATGTTTCATAAAAGTAGCTTATAGTTTTTATAAAAAGGAAGATTGTATGAAGTTAAAAATAATACATCATATACTCATATGTTCAATTGTTTCATTATCACAAATCATTGCTGAGCAAGACCCTATACGTCCTCACTATCAAACTGATGAAACCAAAACACATTCTCACTATCGAAAACATAAAAAAGAATATGATTATATTATTGTTGGAGATGGCACAGCAGGCGCTATATTAGCTCGTAAACTTTCAGATGGCAATAAATCTTCTGTTCTTGTATTAGAGTGGGGCGAAAATCGAACAGCTGATCCTGTAGTTTTAAGTCCAAATGTTTTTGAATTTCTTGAACCCTTAGCTTACGATCCACTCTATGCAATTAATTACTCAGTTCCTTTGCACTTAGCCCCTTTTGGAAAAAACCTAGATATTTTTATCTATACAGATGGAAGAATGTGGGGTGGATCTAGCGCACACAATGGATTATTTGCTGTGCGAGGAACTCCACTTGTATACAACCAATGGTCCTTATTAACCAATGATCCTCAGTGGTCATATGCAAGCTTACTTCCCTTAATGAAAGCAATGGAAAATTATAGTCCAACAGGAACTATTGCTAATCCTGCACAACGTGGTTTCGGTGGACCACTTTCTATAACACAAGCGCTTCCAGTAAATAACGATCGATTTGCTCAAGGCGTTTCTATTGGTTCAGGTACAAGTATAATTTCAGACTACAATGACCCAAGCTTAGGCAATGTTGGGATCTCTGCTCATCAACAATGGATTACAACCGGGCCAAATAGCGAAAGAAGTTTTTCTGCGCTTGACTTTCATCCCGTTGGTGAAATAGTTGATGCTAACGGAAAAGGACTCAATGGTAGAAAATTAAATATAAAGTCAAAATCATTGGTAGATCGCGTTATTTTTAAAAATAAAAAAGCTATTGGCGTAGATTATATTTCCGCTAATAATACACAATCAACAAGATCTACAGCGTATGCAAAAAAAATGATCATTCTCTCAGCTGGATCTAACCAAACTTCTGCAATTTTACAAAGATCAGGAATAGGCCCACAAGCATTACTCGATAATTTAGGCATTGAAGTGATTGTAGATAATCCACATGTTGGTGCTCATTTATTTAATCACTATGGCCCAAATACTACTATGACAGCAACAACAAGCGCTTTTCCTTTTTTACAAGGATTTATTGATGGCCATAATCCAGTAGTTCCTGCAGCTGGAATGCCTGCTGATGGCGTTCGCCGTATTCAACTCACAGGTTTTAATGCCAGCGCAACTACTGCAAGTCTGGAAGCTTTAATGATACAACCGCACAGCCAAGGAACTGTGGAAATAGTATCAACAGATCCAACAGTTTATCCAAGAATAAATTTAAATTTTTTTTCTGATGGACCAGTAACCCAACCAGGAACAGACTCGTATTTAGCGGTTGCTGCACTAAAAATAATAAAAAATGTGGCTCTCAGCCTCGGAGCAGATCTTATCTTTCCTGCTCCAGAATTATTTCCCGCACCATACGGCCCAGCGGTAGATGATTCACTACTCTTAGATTATTCTAAAGCGCTTACTGTTAATGGAGCAATAGCATATCACAATGTTGGCACAGCACGTATGGCAGATTCCATAGAAAATGGGGTAGTTGATTCAAATTTACGCGTATTTGGTGTCAAACATCTAATGGTCGCAGATTGTAGCATAGAACCAGTTATCGAAGATGGAAATACAGCTTATGGAGCATATGTAATAGGTCTTAATGCAGCAAAAATATTGGGGGTACCAGTACCACCTGCTTTATAATTCTATTTTTTATTGACTTTTTATTTACTGATAGCAGAAACAGTGGTATTTTTCACTGTTTCTGCTATTCTCTATTATAGAGGGTTTTATAAGTATCATCTTATTTTTACTCAATAAAGCGATTTAATCAGCTTTATAGTTATATAATTAACTTCCATTTAATATAAAGGTCTATTTATGTTGCGACAGTATGAGGCTTTATTACTTACCGTACCGGAAATTACCGGCGACGAAGTAAAATACCTTGAAACTCAGCTTGATAAAACAATCAAAGCTGGCACAGGTTCTACCATTTCATTTGAACGTTGGGGAAAATATCGACTCGCATATGAGATCAATAAGAATGAATATGGTATATTTTTTCTCATGCGTTTTGAAGTTCCACAAGGAACAACCCTTATTAATGACATGAAAACTTTACTTAAAGTAAAGCTCAACAATGTGATCATGAGAGACATGATTTCAGTCCTTAATCCAAAACATCCCCTTACATATCAAAGACCTCGCTCTCTTGAAGAAGCGCCAACGCGTGAAAGTGAAAGCTTATCACGAGATCATAAATCATCTCATTTTTTCTCTATGGATGATAGAGATAATATGGATGAAGATTAATAAATACATAAAAATTAATATGCAAGGATTTACCACATGACTAAAAAAATTAAATTAAAAATCAGCGCACGACTCGTCAAAAAACGTTCACGTCGCAATAACGGTAATCGTCCAAAAATGTGTCGCTTTTGCTCTGATAAAGAACAAGTGTATGGTATTGACTATAAAAACTCTACATTTCTCAAAAGTTTTTTAACAGAACGAGGTAAAATATTACCTTCTCGTATTTCAGGTGCATGCGCACGCCATCAACGCACCATTTCTCAGGAAATAAGAAAATCTCGCGTTATGGCATTACTACCATATCTAGGGACAGCATTCTAAGTACTATTAAGTACTATTTTGTATTGATCAAAAGGAAGTGATTTTTAAAATCACTTCCTTTTTTTAGTAAGTATATTTGTTAATGTAAAGTACCATTTGAAGCATGGCTAAAAGACCTTGATAAACCAATTCGTGCTATTTCCTGGTTAGCACGAATTATATTGATAACCTTGGAGATTGCCACCAACCATGTTAATAATGAGCTAGGATTAATTGCATGATCGGTTAAAAATTGAAGTGTAAACTTTCTAGTATCTTGGCATCCATGTTCTTGAAGTTTTTCATCAAGATAGTAAAATAACGTCTCAAAATTTTCTTTAGATATAGACAAATCTTCATAAAATTTTTGATTTTCTGCAGCTCTCAATTCCGATTAGATGAATTAGGGAAATTCTGTAATACCATTAAACAAAAAAGTATCAGTTTTGTTAAAAATAATTCTTTGCTTAATCCTCAAGAATATTTTGCAACACCAGAAGGATTGTTGTTTAAAGCTACTGCACAATCAAATAAACTTAAAGCATCTGAAACTACTGCATCAAAATTAAAAAACAATATTGACAACAATGTAGCTAAAATTCAGTCCTCAACCAATCAAACTTCTACTGCAATATTAAAAAACGGTTATTATGAAGTGAATGGTTTTAAATTTACAAAATTTTATTATAATCGTCTTTGAAATACTGGAAGAGAAGCTCCATCATTAATTGCTCAAGCTATACTTGATAATGTTGTACAAGTAATTCCTGATCCAGAAAAAATTCCAGGATTTTTTAAATATTTTGCAGAAGGTTGGGAAATGATTTATAATCCAACAACTAAAATAGTAAGCCATGTTCAACAATTAAAAAATTTAAAATAAAATATGATTTATGATCCTTTCATCAATATTCAAGAAATAAAAATGGAATTAAGCAGTTTACGTCAGATAGCTGAAAAATTAGAGATGAGCCTTCCACTCTTAAGCCAAAAAATTGCTTATATTTTTACAAGGATAAAAGAATGCAAAACAATGACAGAAGCAAATGATTATTTTGAAATATTAGATATAATTCAAGAGACACTAGCATGTTTAGTGTACAAATATAACATCGGAATACCTGTTTGCTTAGATCGTTTTGTACATGACTTTGACAATTTCGAAGAAGCAAAAAAATATTATTTCCCAAAAATAAAAAGTGGAGAATATTCATTTTAAAGTACATCATTAATTTCACCATGGGATACTGCAATGATCGATACTTAAGTATTCTAAATCAGGATCTATAAAATGTGCCATGAGATCAATCCAAATATTTTTTTTGCTCCATCTATTGAATCTTTTAAATGCACTATTCCAAAGGCCATAGCGTTTAGGAAGTTCTCTCCACTGTGCTCCTTATCGCATCATTCAGTAGATTGATTCTACAAAATTTTTACAATTATCCACTTGGTCAATATAGATATTATTCTTACTTTTTAAAAATTTTAAAATTTTGATCCAAGTTATTTCTGTGATATACTCTTTTTCCATGATAGTACCCTTAAGATAGTTAAATTTATCCTTTTCAGAAGGTACTATCCACATCTCAAATTCTTATTTTTAAAAAGTCAACAGAGCCTAGGATTTTATGAAAAAAATAATAGCAATTTCATTTTCATTATTTACTCTATCAATCTTTTCTATGGAATTAGAAACGTATAAACCAAACTCAACGTTTATTCCTCAACGATTAGGTGATGTTAAGATTTATCATAATCAAAAAGATTTTTATGTTAAAAATAATCACATAAAATATCCTATTAAAAGCTGTTTTGTAGACAAAGAAGTTCGTAAAATTGATAAAGAACAATTAAAAGAATTTCTCGCAAATGGTGGTTATTTATCACTTAATGAAAGGAGTGATGGTAGTTATTCACTTAATGCTAACAAACGTCTTCCAGGTGGTGGTGTACTTGGTGCAAGTATTGGAGCTTTCCTAGGTAAAGCTGCTGTATATGTGGTAGGACACGGAGCTATCCAAATAGTTGGAGTACTTACAGGGCCATTATATCCAGTAACAGTCCTTGCTTTAGAAGGATGCCTTGCAGTACCAATTGAAGCGGCAAGTATGGCTGGAGCAGTAGCAGGTGGTATTGCTCTTGGAGTAGCTACAGGGCCTGTATGATCCCTTGGTATACGCAAGTATTTTATGCGTTCATAGTATTTTTACTGATCAACTTCTTCAAGTATTATTGTCTGGATAATGAAGATATTGTTCTGACTATAATCAAATATTTCAGGAAAAAAAAATGACTCAATTTGGACATAATTTAGTAGCAGGAATGGTAATTGTTGTAATATATCAAATAGCATTTCACACCATCTTAAAACACCATCCGACTACTAAAAAAAATATAAAAGAATGGGAAGATATTTTTAACGAATATTTCTAGAACTATATATAAAATAGTATCAACTGCGTATAAAGTAATATCCTCAGCAAGGAGGGTATTTTACAAACAAATAAAAAAATTAATGCTCAACATATGCATCATATAAATTGCTAGGCATCAGAAGATAATATGGATCTTTTGAAAGTAAATTACTTTTAGGTCTATACTAGAACCAAAATTCAGTAGTCATGGCATTAAATTGTATTTCATCATATTGAACAGAACTTTATAATGGTATAAAAAGTTCAATCTAGAGAATTGATTCAAAAAATAAATCAAAAACTAGGGCAAAAAAGAGCCTCTGTGGGCTTTTTAGAGATATTATTTTAACCTAGCATTCGTGTCTCGCTTCACCCAGATACTCGATCGCAACGATAGTAAAAATTGAGATGAAATAAACGCAGGAAGAAGATTTAAAACGAGCAATGTAAATGACTCAGGTTATACTTGTCCAGCCGCTTATAAAATAAATCCAATCTGAATAATTACACTACCAACTTATGTTTTAAACTTTGTTAAATACAAAAAATTCATTATAATTAAAAAACAGATGTCCATAATATATTCTTTTCGGAGTAACCACATGTCATACATACACCATACTATTCTCGTATCTATATTATCTTCCCAAATTGCCTTATCAAACGATTCCATCAATTCCAACAATATTAGCCAGATTCATTTCGACATAAAATCATTATATGCACCTGAAGTACCTGAAGAAATTCGCAAAAAAATCATAGATGAAATATCTCAACAACAACAAAATTCCAATCCCAAAAAAACCGAATCTTTTACTGAAAAAGATATTGAAGAAATGGAGTTTGTCTTTGAAGCTTCACCAGAAGAAGCTCAGTGTATTGTCAATTATCTATACGATCCTAACTATTTTCCTGGCGTTAAAGAATATAGATCAGTATTTTTTGTGGGAGAGCCTGGAACCGGAAAATCTGTTACTGCTAAAGCTATTGCTCATAAAATGTGTCAAAAAGGTTGGGAATATAAATTTTTATCAAGCACATCCTTTTTAAGAGAATATCGCAATCAAACAGCTATACAACTCCAAAAAGAACTAGAAAAAATCGAATCTTCCAACAAACCAACTATTTTAATTATCGACGAAATACATCGCTTACTTGAAAACACCGAAAGTAAACATCATGACACAGACGCAACAGCAACAGCACTATGGACATTTCTTGACAGACAAAAAAACAATAATAACTTCTTTCTCATTGGAACAATGAATCGTATACATAAATTACCAAAACCAGTCAAAAGTAGAATTCTCTCTGATTTTATAGAATTTCCATTAATGACTGACCCAATAAAAAAAAATAATATTCTTCGTAGAAATCTATCAACTCAAAATAGTCAAATTAATACAGAAATAACCGAATCTTTTTTAATTAAAGAATTAGAAAAAATAAACCCCTATTCTGGACGAGATTTAGAAAAATTATCAAAAGAAATCTTAGTGCAAAGCAAATTAAACAGTAGAAACCAACCTTATCCAATCACTATAACTCAAAACAATATCTCTCAAGGAATGAATAGTTACCTAAGAAAAAGAACAATAATACAATATGATATTGAAGAAGAAACTGATGATGAACGACAAGAGCGTCATCATAAAGAAACCTTAGAAATGCATGAAAAACACTTCATTCAACAACAAAAAATCAGCATAGCTATACATGACCATCAAAATGAAGTTAACAATAATGTCTCTTCTACTCATATGAACCGTGAGAGTAGAGCGCATATTGATTCTTTAATTTCAGATGAACAAAATCAACTCTACAAAAATATGATGGCAAATACTGAAACAAGAAAAGCTCAAGAAGCTGCTGAAAAAAAAGCTGCCGAAGAGAAAGCTGCTGCAGAAAAAGCAAGGATAAATACAGAAAATTCTTTCGGCAATCAAATTAAAAAGCTGTTCTCATGAATCAACTTAAATTAATCACTTTAGTGATTTTATCCAGCTATCTATTAGCTGCCCAAGAAAAACAACAAACACCAATAAATAAAACTGTAGATTTTAATATTTCTCCATTATATCTGCCTGATCCTGAATATTTTCAACAAAATACAGCGAAAGAAAGTATTATTCAGAAAAATCAAATAATAGATAAAACTCCATTACCAAGACCTGCACGATGGATTGTAGAATCAGCAATGGAAAATGCTCCAAAATTAGTAAAGGGAATTTTTACCTATTTACAATTACGTTCATGTTGCTCTATTGCAACTCAATCCATTATAAATATACCTTCTTTTCATCGTTTTATTTTAGTAGGACCACCAGGATCAGGTAAAACAACCTTAGCTTACGCGATCGCTGAAATGCTTGGATATACCTATACATTTATTCCTGCCGCAGATCTTTTAGGAAAATTTAGAAATGAAACTGCTATTAATTTGCAAAAAATTATACAAAAATGTATCTCTGATGGAGGAAAAAGAGTAATCATTATTGATGAATTACACAAATTATTTGAGCATCATAAAATGGAACAAACTGACCATTCACAAACTGCTGCAAGCTTTTGGCTTATTCTTGATCATATAGAAAAATTCTTTCCTAATATCATCATCATTGGCACTGCTAATAATGTTGATAAACTACCTCCGGAAATTAAAAGTCGTTTTACAGGCAAAATTATTCATATACAAGCACCTGATAAAAATCAAAAAATTCAGATTTTTAAAAATAGTATCATACATGATCAATCAATGGAGCTTGATCCATCAATTACTGATGCATTCATTGCAAAAATAATACAACAAATGGAACAACAATCGTTACGGGACATACGTTTATTTATTGATTCAGCAAAAATATTTTACTATGCAGAGCAAACTATTTCTCATTCAAAACTGCCTATTGTTTTAACAAAAATACATTTTCAACAAGCGCTTAATCAATTACAAGCAGAATCACAAGCATTAAAAGAAAGTTTCTCGGATCAACTTTGTAAAAAGTTACAACCGTGGGGCGTTGTTTTTGCAATTGCTGTCAATATAATCACACTCATAAAAGCATCGCATGAATTAACATGTAAAACTAAGTTTCTTATAAAAAAATATAGTCACTAAAAAGCAAAACAAATTGTTTACATTTTTTCTTGGATAAATTACATGTTTTATACACAAAAACGCACCCTAATCACCGTTTTCATATTTTTTATTTTTTCTCATATCTCTGCATTAAATGTTAAGGATGCTGATCCTGAACCTTTCATTGGCATGGAAACTACTTCTGAAACAAGTACAAATACTACTGAAACTACTCATATAAACAGTATAAATACATTTGATACACAACCTTATAATTTTAGTCGTGAAACAGACACGGAAAAAATTGTATCTTATACAATCGCTTATGAAGATTGTATTATTCTCAACCAAGATTATTATAACAAAGAAACAGGAGACAGCGAACATGGAAAAATGCAACTTTATCCTGATATATCTCTCATAAATGAAGGAAAACAATCATTTGACTTATCTTCAGACCTGAATTGTAATAGTCAAAATAATTCAAATACTATCAACAACTCTTGTTCATCAAATATGCAACAAAAACACGATCATATGGAAGAACACCTTAAAGATAGTCTCGTGGATTCGCGAAGGCAAGACATTAATAATACTTCCGCTTCTCAAATGTATGCCCAACATAAACATGCACGAGCAATACAACACCAAAAAGCTTTGCATGAATTGAACAAATTGCGCACCTCTCCTATTAATCCAGAAGAAATATTTGCATTACCAAGCGTACAAGCCCATTTCAAACAATTTAAATATGATCGTACAGAACAATATAGAGATAAAAAAGTATTTTTCTTTTCACGAAAACAAACCTTTCCAACAGCAGAATCTGAAATCAAATTTGCAGATGCACTTTCAATAAAAGTGGGGGAGTATCTCTCGCAAATAAGGTACGCCAACCAAATCGATGCTAAAGCCGCTTTTGCTGAATTAAAAAAATTATGGACTTGGAAACGTGATCACACCTTTTTAACAAGTAGTTTTGTTAATGGAACAGGCGAAAATAGTTTTATTACCCATTTGGGCATTGATATAATGGCAATTGCTGAAAGAGATCTTATTTCACGTCCTGATTACGTTGCTCAACATGCTAATCCAGAATCATTTAAGACCATTCAGGAATTTAGAGAAAAATGTATAAATTTACAGCAAAAAGGAGATCGTAGCGCTCTATTTCAAGAAGAACTCCAGTTACGACACCAACTTTTTCAAAATGGAAAAAACGATAATTTTACAACCAATGTTTGTTACGCAATAGTAGAAAAAATATATTCTGACTCGATAACAAATGTATTATACGAAATTGCGCATGCTCAATCTCTTGAAAAAGCTCACAATCAATTACATTACTTAGAAATGCAAATATTAGATCAAGCGCAACAACATAATATTACCCTTAGTGATGAGATCAAAGATTTTATTGTAAAACAATATAATTTTGATCCAATTGAAGCTGCATATAATTGTTATACTTCACGTTCCGATTACATAAAAACAGTAAATGATCAACCTGTTTTATCTGATAACAACATATCTCCTATCTTACATAATATTGAGAACAAATCTTTATCGGTAGCACATAAAGAATTAACACATCTTCAGAAGCAAATAATTAAAACATTTGAATCTCTTAATATTACTGATAGAATAACACAAAAAGAGTTAATCGTAAAAAATTTCGGTATAGATATTCTTGAACAAGCAAATGACATCTACAAAAATCGCTCCGATCATAAAGAGTTAACGAACTCTTTTATTCCTGTAGATGTGCATAACACTTCTATAAACATACTCAAAAATTCTCATGATTATGCATCAGTTGGACAACAATTTGATGTAATGGCAAAGAATGTTTTTCACAATTCAAAATTATGCAGACTTGATTTTGTTGAAAACATAGAAAATCATGTTATTGATTCAATACATATCATAAAAGCACCACAAAATGATGCTGAATTTGTTTTTAACGTCACCGTGGTTGATCATTTACTCACTGATATTCAACATACAGTAGACAATATTATTGAAGGTAAATCTACTCCCTATATGCAATGTATAGAACGAGGATCAGAACTATTCACACGGACAATAGTAAAGTTTATTGAAGGACTCAATCCTATTACGCAAGCAAAAAGTATCGGTGAACTTCTGCAAGGCGCAGGACATCTTACGAGCCATATTATTCAACATCCTATCGATTCATTACATACTTTACGTGAAATAAACACAAAAACATGTGAATTTTTAGTCAACACTGCACTATTCACATCAGACACTATATTTGGAACAACTTACTTAACACTAGAAAAATACCAGCAACGTAGTAATGCCTTTTGGAAAACCGTTCAATCTGTACCAGCAGAAAACATCATTGATTTAGTAGCTCAAGTAGCAGCTGATTTTGCTTTTGGAAAAGGATTCGCTAAAGTCTTCATCTATATCAAAGAAATAGATGTTGCAACTAAATTAGAAAACTATGCTGCCAAAGTTGCTGACACATTAAAACAAGCTGTTGACACACATCTTGCAAAGAACTCTATTATGGTCACGGCTGAAGGGGTTGTACTCAAAACATCCAATGACTTGAAAAAGTTTGGTGAAAAAATAAAAAATAGTTCACTAGGTCAAAAAACAATCTTGCGTGTGAATAACATGAAAGAGTTTTTTGCGTTACCATTTGGGCAGACACTACAGCCACATTCTTTAAAAACATCTTATAAATATCAAAAATTTTCGATCTATAAATTAACTCAAGATATCCCTGGAACAGAACTAAAAGAAGGTTTTTTCTATTATATAGATAGTTTACATTGCGACCATCTAGAAGTTTTTAGCAAAAATTTAAAAGCTATAGCTGTTTATAATCTAGATGGGACATTAAATGAGAAAAAACTTGAGGCTGCAAAAAAAGCTGGTCGAAGCATCAAAAAAATTATGAAATAACAAAGGTTAAATAATGGAAAACGAATTCAAAAATATATTAATTTTACTAGGACAAATAAATCAAACTAACTCCAAAAAAATAGTTTCTTTTGAAGATTTAAAAAAAGAACATCAAAGAATAGAAGACTTACGACTCCTAGATAAAAAATTCGTAAGCCATCTTAATCTGTTAAAAAAATCATATGACGTGTCTATCGATGAAATTATGAAACATATTTGTCACTTAAATGTCTATCTCGGTACCTATGTTTGGCATGTTGAAAGCATACGTGATATAACTGAAAAATTTAAATTAATAAAGGATCAAAAAAATGATTAAAGAAATAAAAGAAATCTCACAAGAGATGATTAAATTAAATTCTCAAGTTTATGGGACAATTCTTTCGAAAAAAGATCTAAAAAAAATAAAAGAAGCTCTAATTGGAATACAATTAAACCAAAACAATATTAATAAATTATTACAAGAGGCATCATTCACGTCTACATCAAATCCTAATGAATTAATCACAATAATAACCAACATTCATCAATCTCTTTACCAACTAGGCATATTTACCGAAAAAATTTATACATTATTGGATAAATTTGTATGCAATTACAGAGAAGAATGGAATATCACTAAAATAAATCAAGCATAAGCGTTAAAAATTATAATCTTAAAAAAAACAATGCATGAATTATGTATCAAAAATGGAAAATGAATTCAAAAAAATATTAACTTTCTTAGAAAAATTAAATGATAATGCTCAAAAAAAAATTATTTCCTCTTCTGAGCTACAAGAAGAACATAATAATATAAAAGATTTAAACTGGCTAAATAATGAAACTTTGAAACATGTTGATTTACTAAAAAAGGCCAATCCTTCTTCTATTGATGATATTATGGGACAAATCTGTTATCTCAATGTCAAATTAAACACATATATCTGGCATATCGAAAGTATGAGAGATATAACTGAAAAATTTATCATGAAAGATTCAAAAAATGATTAAAGAAATAGAACAAATATCGCAAGAATTAGTTATATTAAACTCTCAAGTTTATGGTGCAATACTTTCAGAAAAAGATTTAATTTTGTTAGAAGAAGCTTTGGTAAAAATAAAATTTATTCAAGAAAACATTAATAATTTATTAGAACAGGCATCCTTAACATCTATAACAAACACTAAGGGATTAACAAATATAGTAACAAAAATATACGAATTACTCACCGAATTAGGTATAACTTTCGAAACAATTCATGAACTCTTACGTAAATTTGTCTGCAATTATGAAGAAGAATGGAACATCATTAAAACAAACCATGCGTAAGTGTTAAAAGTCATGATCTTAAAAACAATACACGAGTTATGTTTTTGAAGATAACGATATTTATCAAATAGAACCATGCGCAGATAAAATTGTAGCAAATGAAGATTATCACGGAATAAGAATTTTAGATCTTTTTCTAAATACTATCAAAATAGTACCTTTCATGGAAAGATTAGTTGGCTTTTCCATTTATAAAAAATATGATAACAGCGCTGTCATTCTTTATGCTCCTAGACAAAACAGCATATCCTATTATCAACGAAGGAATTTAAAATGAGTTTTGTAAAATTATGTTT
The DNA here is from genome assembly GCA_035455925.1 of Candidatus Babeliales bacterium. Taxonomy (NCBI): domain Bacteria; class Candidatus Babeliae; order Candidatus Babeliales; species Candidatus Babeliales bacterium. The sequence continues at coordinate 774 of DATIEE010000025.1, read as the reverse complement.
AAAGCAAAATTATGGTAATTATTCCTATAAAGATTCCTCTGAAGATGGAATGTATATATTAGGCTTTTTCTTAACAGATGATGTTGGGTGTAGCTCTTCACCTTTTAAAGAATGGGCTTTAAATGATAATTGGGGCGATGCATGCAGCGGTAACATTACGGGACTAGAAAAGGAAGGTCATTATATATTGCTTAGCGATTTATATTCAGAAGAAGCAGTTCCAACTGTATTGAAATTAACTAAAGAACAATATAAACAAATACTTACCGACTGGAAAGAAAAAGTATGCAAGCTAATGCCAAAAGAAGTTATCATTATATATGATAATGATCAGTTTATTATTGAAACAAAAGACTAGTCTAATCTAGAATTGCTTTAAAAAAAGCGATAATTGTATTCATCTGAAGATGAATACAATTATCGCACTGATGCATTTTACGCAATGATCGAAATCCCACTGCAAGGCATAACGAGTGAACAATACACCGATTTTGTAGCTCAAGTAGCAGCAGATATTGTGTTCTTTACAGGCCTTGGCAATGTTTATAACTTCCTCAAAGAAATAGATATATTAGACAAGCTTGGCGAATCAGTTGCTGCTATATCACGTATATTCAAAAAAAGGCTTTGATATGCATCTTACAAACAACGCTATTATGGCCACGGCCGAAGGCTTACAATAAAAACGTCTGAAGCCATGCACACTATTAATAATGGTGGAGGCAGCGGAAATATCCTCAATAGCGCTAAAACATTACTAGAAAACGCTTATGT
>DATIEE010000024.1 GCA_035455925.1 Candidatus Babeliales bacterium | reverse complement strand
TATGAAAACATTATAGGAGTAATAGGTAGCGCTATAATCACAAAAATTATAAATCAATCGCTTATAAAACATATACCTTCTTTAAAAAATAATTTTATTGCCTATAATACTCTCAAAATAGGACGTGGCATTGCCCGCATAGAAATCGCTCGATATATTATTAATAGCAATATGTATAGTAAATATGCAGAATTACGAGCAGATAATGGAATTCCCAATGAAAAAGCATTGCTCGAAGCTCAAGCACAAGAATTTCGTCAAGAACATGAAGAACTATTAGGTGTTATTGATGACATAAAGACATCCTTATACAAACAAATCATAAACAGGCCAGAAATGCATAGAGAAATGCTTAATACTCCTCAAGTATTAGCTATGAAAATACTACCTAAGAAGTGGTTTGATACACCGCTTATAACAAATATAGTTTGCTATCCACGATCAACTCATCCCTGTGGTAGACAGCGTGAATTAAATTTTTTACATAGAATAAATTGTATTACAAACAATCGCTCAAGAATTGCTTAAGCGAGCTGAACATACAAACAATCAATTATATTTTTTGTAATTTTACTAACAGTTTTTTACCATAGAATGCAATCGCATAAACCAGAATATTTTTAATTGATTGAGCCTTTAGCTCTTGAGCATAATTTTTTCGTTAACTTGCGTAAGTGCTTCATCAGCGGTTTTTTCAAATATTTGTTGGCTATCAGAAGTTGCTTTTTTACATTCAATAATAACACCCATTAATGATGCATCTTTTGGAATAAGCATAAGATCATAACGACCATCGCCACTTTCACGGTTTGATCTGATATCATATGCATCACTTAAAAAAACCAATATACCAATCATAAATAAATGATAATTTTTTCCGGTTCATCATGAGAAAAATCATAATAACTCATACTATTGACTACAAATTCTTGTAATTATTTTGAAAAACGATCAACATCACCATTTTTTAAATGCATTAAGCATCAGTGCAATAGTTGTGCTTTTCAATGAATCTTCAAAAATGGAATTAACATGCGCTCATAAACGCCTTTAATTTCCTGATTTGGTATAATCATTGTGTACTAATACAATATTCTAGCCTACATTGTGTTATAAAAAAGACAATATAATCATTAGCTTCATAGCTATTTATAATTAGCCATACAGCTTATAATGTATATCTTTAAAAATTTCAAGATCTCTTTGACATATTTTCTATTTGCGATATACTTATAGTTGATAGCTGATAATTAATTAATTTTAAAATGATGCGATCAGTTAATCTTAAAAACGTTACCTATATTTTTATCAAGGAGACAATTATGTTCATAAAACAACTATCCTTATTATCATTATTATTTTCCATTGGTTTTGTTTTTTCTAACCCAATACTAAGAAAATTGAATGAAAAAGAAAATGCCTTAAAAGAAGCGCGAAAAACAGAAAAAATTGTAACAGAGAAATTAAATGCCAACCCGCAAGGACAACTGTATCGAGAAAAATTACATGAATGGCATAACTGTACAGATAAAAATGATCATAATGCCTGTGAAGAATTCTATCATGCCCTTGAACTAGCCTTAATAGACGTCAAAGAAACAGAAGAATATCAACATGAATATAAACCGGTTCGTTACAATGTTGAACATTTGGAATGGACCATCTCAGGTCTTAAGATAATAAACAATTCTAGAGGTTATTATGGTTTTAGTCTTGATACAATGCAAGCAGCCGTTGATAGCATAAATATTCCAATAGACAGTAATGAATCTCTTGCATTTCTTGAGTGGGCAGAAAATTCACGCCCTCTACAAACAGATGTAAAAAATAAATTGAATGATTTAATAGATAATATAAGAATATGCAGAAAAAGCTGGAATATTTGGAAATACTTTCAGAGTATAAAAAAAATTAATCAATTTTAGCATACTAAAAGTAAATTAAGTGAGGATGGTAATATACAAAAGCCATCCTCTTTAATTTAAATTTACATGTGCTGTTGCCATTCATATGGTAAAGTATCAATGGTGAGCTCAGCAAACAGTTCCTTATTGCCTGAAAAAATTTTTGCTAAGGTTGAAACAAGCAATGATTTTCCAAATCGTCGTGGACGAGCAAAAAAATAATATTTTCCATTGGTGATAATATTGTAAATATATTTTGTTTTATCTACATATGTATAGTTTTCTTGTATTAATATAGAGAATGTTTTTTATGCAAGATGATTTTTTTTAGTAAGACATATAAAAGATTTTTTATATGTTTAGGTGCAAGCTTTTGTAATTTTTTATGCGTAGCTAATGTATTTACGGAATTTTTAAAAATGTGATAATCAGCGCTAACGCTGTGGCATAACGCAAGAGTATGTGCTATTTTTTGAGTAATCACTACCGGATCATACTGTTATAATAAATCAAAACACTGAATCTATCTGATAAAACTTTTATTAAATAACTTCTCAATTTCATCACCTTGCGTAATTTTTTCAAGACCATAAACAGTAATGTTCTCAGATAGCGGAAATGTTTGAGCGCCCGGGTAGACAACAATAAGATGATCAAGCTTTAAATCAACCAAAGCAATGCGCATAGATTTAGTAATTTTTGGTGCATCGGTGTATTTTAATTCAAAGCCAATACGCTTATTATTTTTCAAAATTAATAAATCTAACTCAGCATCAGCTTGTGTTGACCAAAAATAGCACTCTTCCGCTGAGGCGCTTGATGCAGCAATAATTTCTTCCAAGGCAAATCCTTCCCAAAATGCGCCAAGTCTTGGGTGTGTATGCAGTTGTTCATTACTCGTTAATTCAAGCAAGGCATTTAAAATACCGCTATCGCGAAAATAAATTTTAGGTGATTTTACTTGTCTTTTTTGCAAATTTTCAAACCAAGGTACTAGTTCTCGTATCATAAATGTGCCTGCTAAAATATCAAGATATTTACGAACTGTATGATCGGAAACACCTAAAGACCTTCCAAGTTCACTTGCATTAAATATTTGTCCATGATAATGAGCAAGCATTAACCAAAATCTTCTCATTTGTGGTGCAGGTATATTAAAACCAAGGCTCGGAATATCACGTTCTAAAAAAGTTGTTATATAACTTTGTCGCCATAGATAGCTATCTGCATCATTTTCAGCTAAATAAGAATTTGGAAATCCACCACGCAACCACAATTGTGCGCTGTTGTGCACCTCAGACAATGAAAATGGTGGTAATTCTATATAACCAATTCGTCCAGCCAGTGTTTCTGATGATTGCATAATAAGGTCTCGTGAAGCGCTACCTAAGATAAGAAATCTCTTTTTTCTTTTTTGTGCTTGGCGAGTCAACAAAACATCTTCATCCAACGGAACTCTAGTTGCGTCAACAAGAATTCGTAATATTGGAAACAAATCAGGTCTTCGTTGAATTTCATCAATAACAATTAGCTGTTGTGAAATATTTTCCAATGCAAGCATAGGATTTTGTAAACGCTCAAGATCTAAAGAATTTTCTAGATCAAAAAAATAAGCATCTTGAGGAAAATGCTTTTGAATATACATTTTAGCAAGTGTTGTTTTTCCAACTTGACGCGGGCCAAGCAATGCACAAACTGGATGCACACGAAAGTGAGCAGTAATTTTATTTAAAAATCTTTCTCTTTTCATAAAAAGTTCCTTGTAATTTCGAAGTCTAAGTTCGAGTTTACAAGGAACTTTTATTAAAATCAACCATTTAAGGATTTCTAGCGCCATTCAATTAATGGTTGTGGTGGATAGCATGCAATAGTTTTCATTTCTGAATTATACTTATTTCTGTGTAATTCAATAACTAATCGATTAAATTTATTTGGTGAAAGTTTTATGTGTTGATCATCTTCTATGGGTTGTATTTGTGTCCATGAGAATGAATCATAACCTAGGTCTAAAAAGCTTCTATCTTTAGAACGGCAATATCCTGTGTATAATGACTTTTCGTCGTACCATTGTTTATTTTTTTGTGCTCTAATATTTTTCTGTATCTCAAGCTCCTTTGCTGCTATCCATTGATCAAGTTCATCCTGTGAAATCTTTGAATTATTCCTAGAATTTCTTCGCAATTGTTCTTTGTTATATTCTGCCAATTGTAGCTCCTCAAACCAGCGTTTTAATTCGGGCGTTCCAATGCAAGTTTGAACTCCTGGCATGTGTTGTGCGGCAAAAGAAGGGATACTTTGAGTGATAATGCATGCAATAATAAGAGATAGTTGTTTCATTTATGTGCCTTTGTTGTAGTGTAAAAAATATATTTTTTTAGTAGTATAGCAAATTAAGAGATGATAGTGTTGAGATTTAGTTTTTTATATTTTAGTTGGGAAAAAGATGAAGAGTAGAAATATTGTTTCTGTGCTATGCGCATCGATTGTTTACGTGTCAAATACATGTCCAATGTTGATTCCTGCTGTTAAGCGAATACCGCGTTCTCTCTATTTAAATACATCCTCTCCAGTTATTCAAAAAAGAAGTATAGATTGTACACAAATTCTTCAAGGATTAGTAGAATTGCCGATAGCCTGTGTATTTTTAGGAGTCCCTGCCTTAGCTGGTTGCGCTATTGTTGGTCTTGTTGGTGTTACTATTGGTGAAGTTACTCTCGTTATTGCAGGTCGAGTTGCTGAAATAATAGTACATTCTTTGAATCGAAAAAGTGCTTATAAATATGTTAATGCGGTTGATGCATGCAGTAGTGCATATGTTACAAAAAGTTTTTGTAAAAGTTGTGTATGTAGTAAAGATGGCAATTCCACAAAATTTTTAGAAAATATTGATCGTGGATGGCCCACTCGGATGCAATGTTTGGAAGATATAAACAAACGATATAATCAATGTTGCTTGGTCGAATCAGAAGTAATAGATAATTTTTGGTTTGAGTCTAAAAATGCAATCATTGATATAGAAAAGTATCGCAATAAATTTGGTCTTATTACGCATAAAAAAGAATGTTTATACAATGCTATAAAACTTATGCAACAAGATATGCCTAATTTGCAAAAAAAATCAGAAAAATTGTATGCTGAACGATTGGGATTGTTAGCTGTATCAGAAGAAGTCAAAAATTGTGTTGTACAACAAGAAAAAATTAATGAAATGAATAAAATCATTACAAAAGTTATTAAGCAACATCATATGCCTATAAAAAGACAGCCAAAGTTTAAACAATTGAACAATGTATTAGCATTAAAACAACCAACGGAAATTGAATAAAAAAATAACGGATAAAAAAAATAAAACAAAGGTGCTAATATTCATCAAAAGAAGATGATATAGCAAAATGTAATTCACGTTGTTAAAGAATGTATTATTCCCAACATTATCAACCAACAGATTGTACAGTAATAGCGCATAATATAAAAAATATATAATTGCTTAGAGAGCATAATGCAGATATCAATGTCCAAGACTATAGAGGCAACATACCAATTACGCTTACTAGCTACGAAACTAAAGATGAACAAGCTGAAATGGAAAGTTACTTTTGTCCTATGGTTCTCGTGAAAAAGGCATACTTACTCTTTAATACTGTTGGGTGTAATTAAATAATGTAGATGAGTTAAAGCAACCAACGAAAAAAGAGTAGAAAAAGAACAATGATGAGAAGCGGGGTCTTTATAATAATTATTTTATAATCCTCGCTTTTTCCACCATTCATCAGTTTTGAATTCTTCCGGTACTAATTTTTTCTGCTCTTTACTATCAGGATCATCAAGATCATATTCTTCTTTGAGAACCTCTAACCATTCATCACGTAAATCTTTGGGCAAGGGTTTAGCACACCATGGACAGTAATTAATCTCGTATATAATCATAGGATTTTTTATTTTTATATAATATTCTTTATACTTTTGTAATCACTGCGATAAATAATAAACAATAGACGATGTTACATGTACTAAAATTCAAAATTATCGGGTAACACTGTTTATGCAGTAAAAATTGACTAGAATACAATGTTAGTGGATTTTCTTTAAAGTTTTTTTAGATCGAACTCATGTTGCTTGTAATCCATTTTCTAAAAGCAATTTGGCAATGAGCAATGACTGTGTATAATGCAATGAAATGCATTTATGCAAATCGGTTTTGAGTATATATATTTTTTTGATAAAATCTAAGATATGAAAAATCACACCATCATACGATAGGAAAAACAATATATGAAAAAACAAGTAATTATAGTGTTGATAACTGTTTTACTAATTAACTTTACTGCACAGGCCATGGAGCAAGGATTAATCTGTAGTAGTACACTTGATCAACTGCCCAAACACGAGTTGAACATAATCGGAGGATTCACAAAAAGAACGGGTAAAGATACACTGCGATGTATCAACAAAATTCTCAATAAAAAAATAATTTCACAAGATGATTTATATGCACAATATGCTACAGCAAAGCAAAATAATGATCAAAAAACAACGAATCAATTACAATATTACAATACATTCATCCCTCATATGACTTTTGAAACAATCAATACTATTAAAAATAATAATATGCGCCTAGCAGAATGGTGTTTAAAAAAATTTACTAAAGGTACTGCTTTTATTGAAATAAAGTGTATTGATAGTGCCATTGAAACTGGAGAGGTAGATCTGGTAAAGATGGTATTTCGTTATTGTTCTGACGATACTAAAAGCCATGTTGCAAATAGAATAGTAATGGGTGCTGCTACGAATGGACATCTTTCTATAATTAAAGCTTTTCTTGAAACATATAAAACATTTATAGATTTTGATGCAGCTATCTATTCTGCATAACAAAATGGAGATCAGACAATTGCCAGTTTTCTTACAGAGAAGAAACCATGTTGGCATTATCAAAAAAAATCAACAAAAAAATACTAATCATAAACCTGAGAAATCACTATGATCACAACAAAAAATATTGTTTTTTGTTCAATTCTATTTGCTAGCATTCACAGCTATGCAATGGAGCAAAACAATACACGTTTAACGCTGACAAAAGAACAAGCTACAAACATGAAAGAAGAGGTGTCCAGTCATATTTTTAGAAATAATGAAAAATTTTATTGCCTGGATAACGATGTTGCAGAATTAATTCAAAAAAATTTGGAATTACAGATAGCTTTTAAAAATTGTAAAACTTATATACAGCCTCCGGAAACAAAAGAGTCACGTTTTGAACAATTTAGTATAATTGTTGATAGTCTTGTTAACGATAATCAATAATCTTAAAATTCAATGTACGCACTAAAAAAAATAAGTACGTTATTACCTAGAACATAATAACATACTTATTTTTTTAGTTATTAATGGCGGATGTGTATCTAATATTTTTCAACATAATGATATTGGTAATAAGCTTTTAATGCCTCTTTAATTTTTAAAAACTTAGTGTCATTAGTTCGCCAAAATCGAAGATCTGCTAATGATAGTAGCATATCTATTTCTTCCTGCGAAATCAGAAAACGT
>DATIEE010000023.1 GCA_035455925.1 Candidatus Babeliales bacterium | reverse complement strand
AATAGCAATAGTATCCTCAACATGTGCTGCTAAACTTTGATCAACTGTTTTAACCGTCCAACCATCATCAGCAATATAAACATGATAGTTGCCTGCAGTTATCATTGGTTCAATTGCAAATGTCATTCCTTCTCGTAAAACAGGCCCCTTACCAGGTTTTCCATAATTTACTATCTCAGGTTCTTCATGCATATTTTTTCCAATTCCATGTCCTGCAAAATCACGAACAACACTAAATCCATATTTTTCTACTTCTTTCTGTATTGCTGCTGAAATATCAGACAACCTATTGCCAACACGCGCTTGGTCAATTCCTTTTTGTAACGCTTGCTGCGCCACATCAACCAAATTTTGGGCAACTTTCGAAGGTTGTCCTACAAAGAAACTACGTGCCATATCAGCACAATAACCATCCAAAGAAGCGCACACATCAATCTTTACCAAATCACCTAATTTCAAAAAACAATCTGCTCGCGGAACTCCATGAACTACTGCATCATTTATAGAAATGCAACTAACATGACGATATTCCATGTACCCTTTCATGCTAGAAATTAATCCTTTTTTTTGAAATTGTGCCTCAATCCAGGAATTAATTTCAGCAGTAGAGATACCTGGCTTAACAAGCTCTTCTACACAAGCAAAAATATCTGACAATAAAGAACCTGCTTTAGCCATTTTTTGAATTGAAAATTTATCTTTTATGTGAATCATATATTTATTATGTGCCTATAATTTGAATAAAATCATTAAATACATCATGTAATTGTTTCAATGCATTAACCGTAATTATTTCAATGCCGTTATCACGATAAAAATTAATTAACTGTTGCTCATGTCGGTGATATATATCAAGACGTTTTCTGACAGCAATTTCATTATCATCATCTCTTCTGCCAAGCTTTCCTGAACATAAATCACATACTATAGTTTCAGCTAACGCAAAATCTAAGTAAGGAGAAAGCGAGTAAACTGCTTGACATTCTTTATTCTGACATACATAACGAGAACATAATCGATTAACAACTACATCATCAGTAATATGAAACAAAACAACTCTTACTCGTACTACAGGAAATTTTTGCCTCAACATGTCATTAAATGCCTGCGCTTGAATAACCGTTCGAGGATATCCATCAAAAATAATTGCTGATGCCTTATCAATATTTTCATCTAACCACTCAAAAACCATGCGCGTAATAAGGTTATCATCTATCAATCTACCAGATTTAATAATTAAATCTATTTCTTTGCCTATTTTTGTTTGCTCAGCAATATGCTTTCGACATAAATTTCCTGTAGAAATTTGTAACCAGTTAAACTGTTTTATACAAAGGCTTGCAAGAGATCCTTTTCCAGCACCAGGAGGCCCAATAAAAATAAATATATCAACAGCACCTTCAGTCGTCGTCAACGCTCGCTCCTACCTTTTAATCGACCAGAAGCTAAAAACCCTTCATAGCGATGTTCAATTAAATATGATTCAATCTGAGCTGCAGTTTCATTTGCTACACCAACAACAATCAATAAAGCTGTTCCGCTTAAAATACCTGATAAATAAAAAGGCATTGCTAGCATCCAATGTATGATACTTGGGACAAGCGCAAGTGCTGCAAGATATAATGCTCCCACCAAACCTATCCGAGTTAAAAGATAACTAAAAAAATCTGCAGTTTGCCTACCAGGACGTTTTCCTGGAATAAAACCACCACCCTTTTTAATATTATCAGCTAACTCTTCAGGATCAAAAAAAACAGCGGTATAAAAAAACGAAAAACAGATAATAAGTATAAAATCTATAATTCCATGAACAAACCCACCCGCAACTAAACTTTCTGATACTGTTTTAAAAAATGGCCACCGTGCAGACAAAATTGTTAATAGAAACATTGGAATGTTTAACATAGCACTCGCAAGAATAACTGGCATAACACCTGCAAGATTAATTTTAAAAGGTATGTAGGTACTTTGACCACCATAAGTTTTATTACCGATAACTCTTCGAGAATATTGAACAGGAACTTTACGCTCTCCCTTTTCAAGAAAAACTATAGCTGCCGCTATAGCAATCGCTATGACAAACAAAAAGATACCGATGATACCATCTAAATATCCTTCTTGGATTGCACCTATTATTTTAATGACATCATCAGGAAAACGAGCAACAATACCGGCAAAAATAATCATCGATGTTCCATTACCAATACCAAAAAGCGATATTTGTTCGCCTAGCCACATAACAAACATTGTGCCTACAGAAAGCAATAAAACAAATAAAAATCGTGAACCAAACCACGGATCAATAACTAGTCCATATCGCTCAAGAATAAACACAAAACCTGTACTCTGAACCATGGCAACAATAACTGCTAAATATCGCGTATATTGGTTAATAATCTTGCGACCATATTCTCCTTCTTTACTCAATTGCTCAAGCGTTGGTATGGAAAGCGTCAAAAATTGCATCATTATAGAAGCTGTAATATACGGACTTATACCAAGCGCAAATAAAGTACATTGTCGTAGATTTCCCCCAGAAAAAAGATCTAAGTATGAAAAAATACCACTAAGACCAGTACTCTGACTCATCATTTGCAAAAGCTTATCAATATCAACGCCAATTATAGGAATATGATTTCCTAATCGATAAATCACTAATATTCCTAAGGTAAAAATAATTTTTTTACGTAATTCAAGAATACTAAACATATTAAGAAAATTTCTGAGGAGCACCACTTTTTACAACTCCTTTATTATAAGTGCCTTACCACCGACTTTTTCTATTGCCTGAATAGCTGATGCGCTGAATGCATAAGCAGAAATAATCAATCTCTTACTTAATTCACCATCACCAAGAACCTTAACAATAGTTCCTCTTTTAACGTCTCGCTGTTCACTTATTTTGGGTTTTATTAGTCCCCTTTGAATCAATACATGAACATTTACTTCTTCACCATCTTCAAAAACACGTTCTAAGCTACTCAAATTTACCAATGAAATTTTTTTAAAAAAGCGCGCATTGGTAAATCCACGCTTTGGAAGACGACGTTGCAATGGAGTTTGCCCACCTTCAAATCCACGACCTTTTGGACCGCCTGAACGAGCATTTTGTCCTTTATGGCCACGACCGGATGTTCCTCCACGTGCTCCACCTCGACCAACTCTTTTTCCTTTTTTTCCGGATGATTGCAAATTTTCCAAACAAAACATTAGGATCCTTTGACCATTTCTTGAACTGTTTTTCCACGCAATATACTTAAACGATCTGCTGAACGTAATTTTGCCAAAGCATTCATCGTTGCCTTTGCAACGTTAATACCATTACTAGAACCTATAGATTTCGTAAGGACATCCTCGACTCCTGCAGCATCCATTATAGCTCGAACAGCACCACCAGCAATATTGCCCGTACCTTTTGATGCTGGACGAACAACGACTCTGCTTGACCCATGTTTACCTAATGATTCATAAGGAATAGTCGATCCACGACGAGCAACTTCTATCATTCTTTTACGAGCTCTATTGGTTGCTTTAGCAATTGCCATAGAAACTTCACGACTTTTGCCTAATCCAAGTCCTACTTTTCCTTGCTTATCACCAGAAATAACAAATGCAGCGAAAGAAAAACGTTTTCCGCCTTTAGTAACCTTAGTAACACGACGCAAACTCACTACATGATCAATAAAAGCAGAATCTCTCTTTTCTTTGTTATCTTCTCTATGTGATTCTTTTTCTTTGTTGATTGCCATACCTTAATTTCCTGCTATACCTACATTTAAAATTTCAGCGCGCCTTCACGTAGCCCATCAGCGAGAGCTTTCACCCTACCATGAAATTTAAAGCGCCCCCTATCAAACACAACTGCTTCAACACCATTTGCTTTTGCACGCTTTGCAAGCTCAAGCCCAATTGCATGTGCAATCAAAGTTTTATTGCCGTGTAAGCCTTCAACATCAAGTGAAGAACATGATGCAATTGTACGATGATTCATATCATCAATAATTTGAGCATATACATGCTTCAGGCTTCTAAATATCGAAACACGTGGTGGCATACCATAGCGCTTCACCTTTGCACGAACACGTAGCACCCTACGTGCCGCTGTAATCCGATCTTTTTTATATATAGCCATTATTCATATTCCTATGATTTACTTCTTGCCTTTACCTGCAGTCTTACGAAAAATAACCTCTGTTTGCAATTTGATACCTTTACCTTTATACGGCTCTGGTTCACGTAATGCACGTATTTCACTGCAAAATTGACCCACAAGAATTTTATCAAAAGATTTTACTTTTACTTTCTGTCCTGATCTATCTATTTCAATAGATATTCCTGCAGGAACATCTTTTTCAATCTTATGACTATATCCAAGAGTCAAAACAATTTTTTTATCTGCAAGTGCTGCTTTATATCCTAAGCCATTGATTTCGAGTAATTTTTCAAATTCTTGAGCAGCACCACTCAGTTCATTTGCTAACAAAGCACGATTAAGACCCCATAACCGATGAATATTGCGTGCCTGTTTAGACGCCATTTCATTTGTATCATAAGCTGAAGTTACATATAAGTCCGTACCCTCTAGATGGGCACGCAATTCCGGAGCTAAAGAATAAACTCCAGAAACTTTTTGACCAACATAAGAAATCTCATTCCCTTTGATCTCTACCTTCACTCCATCAATTTTTATCGGCTTTCTACCAATTTTTGACATATATATACTCCTTTACCAAACAGTGCAAATAACTTCACCACCTACAGAAAGTTTTTTCGCTTTTTGATTGGCAATAACACCTCGGTTTGTTGTTAATATTGACACACCAAGTTGTCCAATAACAGGCTTAATATTTTCACTATTAATATACACCCTGCGGCCTGGTTTACTTATTCGTTGAATTTCATGAATAACAGCTTCACCATCAACATACTTTAAAACAATTTTAAGTATTTTTTTTACATCTGAATCAGTATTAATGATTACAAAATCATGAATAAACCCTTCATCTTTCAAAATTTGCGCAATAGACTGACGCATTTTTGAACATGGAGCAGTAACAAATGATTTAGATACCATTACCCCATTTCTAATAATTGTTAAAAAATCAGCAATTGAATCGACTGACATTAGTTACCCTTTACCAACTTGTTTTTTTAACGCCAGGAAGTAATCCTTCTAGCGCATTTTTCCTAAAACACATACGACACATTCTAAACAACCTAAAATATGCACGCGCACGCCCACAAAGCTCACAACGATTGTATGCTCTTACCGCAAATTTTGGTGTTTTATTTGTTTTTTCAATCAATGCCTTTCTGGCCATTTTTTTCCTGACGTAAAGTACAACTAATTTTTTAATTTTTTAAATGGTATATTGAATGCCTTCAACAATGCCAATCCATGCTCATCTTTATCTGCAGATGTTTGAATGGTAATGTTCATACCGTGCGCTTTTTTGCCAAGGTCAAAATCAACCTCAGGAAAAATAGTCCAATCTTTTATTCCAACATTATAGCCACCTCTTCCATCTAATTTTGTTGAAAGTCCTTGAAAGTCACGCACCTTAGGCAATGCTAAAGTAATAAAGCGATCTAAAAATTCGTACATCATCTTGCCGCGCAATGTTACCATTGCACCGATCGCCATGCCTTCACGTAATTTAAATCCCGCTATAGACTTACGAGCCAAACGCTTAACACAACGTTGGCCTGAAATTTTTCCCAAAACATCAATTGATTCTTGAAGTGCTTTTGAATCAGAAACTGCCTCCTTGACTCCAACATTCAAAACAATTTTTATAAGTTTTGGAACCTTCATGATATTAGTAAATCCAAGTTGCTCCTGCAACTGGATACGAATTTCATCATTATATTTTATCGCCAACCGTGACTTACTCATAATTCAAATTCCACTAATTTTTCTAAAAAATTTCCTTACACCGATTGCACACTCGTACACTTTTTTCCAGGTCTAATAAACATGCATTCACACGTGATGGTTTCTTGCATGAAGAACAAATTGGCATAACATGAGACATGTCAATAAAACTTTCTTCTTTACGAATACCACCAGGTTCTCCTGCTCTACGAGGCTTTGTATGATGTGTAACAATAGCAACACCCTTAATCATAACTTTACCTTTTTTTGGCAAAATTGCAATTACAGCACCTTGTATACCTTTGTTCTTACCTGCCATAACCTGTACAATATCATTTTTTTTAATGCGCGCTATCATGAATAATACCTTATATTACAAAACTTCCGGAGCTAAGGATGAAATTTTAGCGTATCCACGCGTACGCAACTCACGCGCAATTGGCCCAAAAATTCTTGTTCCAATAATTTCACCTTGCTTAATAATAACAGCTGCATTTTCACTAAAACGAATATAACTCCCGTCTGCACGGCGAAATTCCTTTTTTGTCCGTACAATTACAGCTTCAACAACATCACCTTTTTTTACCATACCCCCTGGAATAGCTTTTTTTACGGCACATTTAATAGTATCACCCAAATATGCATAACGCTTACGCGTACTACCAATTATGTGAATACACTGCAATGCTTTTGCGCCGGAATTATCAGCTACTTCAAGATACGATTCTTTTTGAATCATACCAAAATACCTCTTACTTTATGATTTATTGCCAGTTACAACTTCAGCAAGATACATATATTTTGTTTTTGCCAATGGACGACATTGATAAAATTTAACAATATCACCTGTTTTTGCTTGATTTTCCTCATCATGAACTTTATAAGATTTTACTTTTCTTAAAATCTTACGAAATTTAGGATGTATATATGTTTGTTCTATTTCAACAACAATGGTTTTATCCATTTTGTCAGAAACAACTCTACCTTCAAAAAGCTGTTTTATTTTTTCAGCCTTCACTTCCATAAAAACCTCATTCACTATTGACTAATATAGCGTTATTTTTTTGATCTCATAGCAGTCAAAATACGTGCGGCCTGTTTGCGTAATTTTTTATATTGAGAATAATCTTTAACCTGAGTTGTTGCCGCATTAATTTTCAACCCCAAAGCATCTCGCCTTGTACTATTTAATTTTTCTTGCAAATCTTCAAGCGATAATTGTTGAATTTTTTGCATAAACCCCATTTGTTTCATAATTCACCATATTCTAAATAATTAATCAGCAATCAATTCACAATTACCTTTTGACTCGTGACCTTTCTTGACCACACGCGTTTTCATTGGAAGTTTATATGCAGCAAGCTTTAAAACTTTTCTTGCTACTATTTCATCAACACCAGCAACTTCGCAAACGATCCTACCTCGTTTTACTATCGCAACCCAGAGTTCCGGTGCGCCTTTACCTTTTCCCATACGAGTTTCAGCAGGTTTTTTAGTAACAGGCTTATCAGGAAAAACGCGTAAAAACGACTCCCCAATTTTTCTTAAATGGCGCGATAGCGTCACACGCATTGCTTCAATCTGTTGTGCCGTGACTCTACTCGGCTCTATAGCTTCCAAGCCATATTCTCCAAAATAAACAGTTCGCGCACCTTTTGATAAACCTTTCAATTTACCTTTTTGCACTTTTCTAAATTTTATTTTTTTTGGCATCAACATAATTTAATCTCATATTTTTAAAACATTATCGAATATGCTGATACTCACCTTTGCATACCCATACTTGAACACCAATTATACCGTATGTTGTTCCCGCTTCAGCGCGGCCATAATCAATATCGGCTCTCAAAGTATGAAGCGGCACCGATCCAACACGAGTCCATTCTCTACGAGCAATTTCGGCGCCTTGCAGCCTACCAGAACAACATATTTTTATGCCTTTAGCTCCGCCACGCACAGCAGTCTGAGCAGCACGCTTCATTGCTCGTTTATAGCTCACTCGTTGCTCAAGCTGCGTTGCAATATTTTGAGCTATTAATACAGCATCAAGTTCTGGCTTAGCGACTTCTTGTACTTTAATGTCAATGTTTTGCTTTTTTAGCAATGCAGACAGTTGATTACGAAGCGTTTCAATTTCTTGACCTTTTTTGCCAATAACCTGACCCGGACGACCACAATTAATGATAATACGAATACTGTCAACAGCCTTTTCTATTTCAATGCGAGACACTTCAGCTTTTTCAAGCGCAGACTTTAAAAAACGTCTGATAACAATATCTTCTATGATTAATTTACCGTATTTATTACCTTGCGCAAACCAACGAGCATCCCAATCACGATATATTCCTAAGCGAAATCCTATAGGATGTACCTTTTGTCCCACCTTAATCCTTCTTCTTTATGCAAGGCTCTAAAATAACACTTGCGTGGCTAAATCGCTTACGATAAGGATTCGATCTTCCCATTGCACCTGGCTTATAATATTTATACATAGGACCATGATCTATGCGTATATCAATGATTTTTAAATCAGACATAGCAATATTATGAAGGTCCTTAGCATTAGCAGCCGCTGATTCAATCATCTTCCTAATTGGCACAGATCTCTTTACCATCACAGTAGAGAGCCACCTAACTGCTTCATCAACCTTTTTACCCCGTACTACATCAGCAAATGGGCGTAATTTAAAGGGAGAAATATTTAAAAATCTATTTTTTGCACTAAATTGCATCAGTAAACCTCAACTAGTTACTTAAGATTCATATACCTATATCATTTGAATCTTACTTTTATTGTATCGTAAAGATTAACACGTGACAACTGTAAACTTACGCAGCCATACCAGCTTTACGCTGGCCACTATGAAGTCTAAATGTTCTTGTTGGAGAAAATTCTCCTAAACGATGCCCAACCATATTTTCAGTAACAAAAACTGAAATGAATTTTTTTCCATTGTGCACAGCAAAAGTCAAACCAACAAATTCAGGTGTAATTAAGCTTCTGCGTGACCATGTCTTAATGGTTTCGCGCTTACTATCATCCTTAACCTTAGCGATCTTTTGTGCCAACGAATCTTGTACGTATGGACCTTTCTTTGCAGAGCGCGCCATATCTTACCCCGTTAACCTTATGGTTTTCTTCTTTTTATAATCAACTGATTTACATTACGAGCTTTACGCGTTCGTGTACCCTTACAACCTTTACCCCATGGAGTTCTTGGATGAGATCCAGACTTCGAGCGACCTTCACCGCCGCCGTGAGGATGGTCGACCGGATTCATAGCCATACCTCGGACACTTGGCCTAAATCCTAAATGCCTGATTCTACCGGCTTTACCCCATGAAATATTTTTAAAATCAGCATTTCCAAGTTGTCCAATAGTTGCCCAACATCCATCAAGTACCATACGAACTTCACCAGAAGGCATCTTCAATGTTACATGACCATCCGTCTTACCAACTATCTGAGCGGAAACTCCCGCGCTTCGAGCAAATGTTCCTCCAGACCCAGGGCGAATTTCAATATTATGCACCATAAAGCCGTCTGGAACATTTTTAAGCGGCATTGCGTTGCCTACTTTAGCATCAGCAGTCTCACTTGCTAATACAAAATCACCTACAGTAATATTTTCTGGTTTAAGTAAATACTTTTTTGCACCATTATTATACACAACCAGCATAATACGTACATTACGATTAGGATCATATTCAATAGTAGTAACTTTGCCTAAAACATCGCGATCTGTACGCTTAAAATCAATAATCCTATATCTTTTGTCAGCGCCGCCACCACGATGACGAGTTGTGATTCTTCCATACGTATTTCGACCGCCAGTTCTCTTTTGAAGTCCAGTCACCAAACTTGGATGTGGTTTTGTGTGTGTAATATCACTTGTACTTACAAACGACTGAAAACGTAATGAAGAATTTCGCGGCTTTCGTTTTATTATGGCCATTGGAGCCTCGTATCTTTCTCATTAAAAACAATTAAAAACTTTTTTACCCTATTACTCTGATGCAACAGTTTTTTGCTCTGTTTTACCAAAAATATCAATAGAATAACCTTCTTTAAGAGTCACTATAACACGCTTTGTTGTTGACCCTTGCACAATACGACGACGCACCCTATAAGATTTACCCACACGATTTAAAGTATTAACTTTTTCTACTTTAACATTAAACACCGATTGTAACGCTTGTTTAATTTGCATTTTATTCGCCTGGGGATGTACTCTTAATATTAATTTTTTAAACTTTTGATTAAGCAATGTTGCTTTTTTTGAAATAACTGGTCCTTGAATGACCTCAAATACATTTAAATCCATTGCGCAACCATCCCTTTGAAATGATCAAAATCTTTTTTCAAAAATAACCAACAATCACTGTTTGCCAAATCATATGCATTTACTTGATCAAACGACAAAGGGCGAACATTTGGAATATTCGCAAATGATAAAGCGGAATGAATATCATAAGGCGCTACAAACAAAATAATCTTTTTATTTGCAATCTCTATACTATTCATAAGTTTTTGAGCCTGTGCTGTTCTCGGTTGCTCATCAACCAATTCCCAATCAGCACAAATTACACTTTTTTGCTCCAAATTATCCGCAAGCATTGTTAACAACACTTTGCGCTTCATCTGTTTATTCATTTTCAATGTACGCACACGTGCCTGTGGACCAAAAATAGCACCGCCACCTCTCCACAAAGGAGATCTCGCAGAACCAGCACGCGCACGACCTGTTCCTTTTTGCTTCCATGGCTTACGATTCGTGTAAGCAACATCTGAACGCCCCTTACATGCAACTGTTCCTTGCTGCCAGTTTTTAGCAAGAACACGTATCCATGACGCAAATGACACTGGCATCGCTTTTACAAATGTAGCACTATCGAAATCTAATTCTTGTGCAGCTATTGCATAAAGCTTATTATTAACTTCAGAATTATTAATCGTCCGTTTATTACTCATTGTTCACCTACGCTTTACGTATAAAGACCAATGTACCTGTTTTACCAGGAATAGATCCTTTTACCAACAACGTTTTGGTTTCTGTTTCCACCATAACTACTTCTAGATTCTTCATCATTTGATTATCGCAACCCATATGACCTGGCAATTTTTTACCTTTAACCACATGACCACTTTTAACCAAAGAACCAATAGAACCCGGGCGATTACCCATTGTTGAACCATGACTCGCCGGTGGCCCTGCAAACCTGTGACGCTTGACAACACCTGCAAATGATTTACCTATTGTTTTACCACGCACATCAACTCGCTCACCCAAAGCAATCATTTGTGAAAAATCAATATGCTTACCAATTACAAAATCATTGGTAAGCTGCTTTAAAGGAATTTCACAAATAAAACTATAATACCGACTTGGTTTTTTAATCCAATCTTTACTATACGTTTCAGATTGATAACGTTCTTTTACTTTACCAACCTGAATGGCATTATAACCATCTCGCTCAATTGTTTTAATATTAGTTATATACCAACCAGCAATATCAATTGCTGTCGCAGGCACTATTTTATCATTCAAAAACACCTGCGTCATTCCGATTTTTCGACCCCATATTCCTGTTGCCATTTCAAACCTTTAACTTAATTTCCACGTCCACACCAGAAGAAATATTGAGCTTCATAAGATTCTCCATAGTATTTTCTGATAAAAAGACAATATCAAGAAAGCGCTTATGCGTCGTAAGCTCAAATTGCTCTCGTGATTCTTTGTCTATATGAGGAGATCGCAATACAGTAAAGCATCTTCGCTTATTAGGCAAAGGAACAGGACCCATTAATTGGGCCCCTGTTCTTTTTGCAGTCAAAACAATTTGTTTGACTGCCTTATCTAATAAGCGATGATCGAATGATTGCAATTTAAGTCTAATACATTGTTTTTTCATCGATCACCTAACTATTTAATCTAATATTTCAGTTATAACACCGGACCCAACTGTTCTTCCACCTTCACGAATAGCAAAACGAAGATCCTTGCTCATTGCTATTTTTGAAATTAATTCAACAGTCAATTCAACAGTATCTCCTGGCATTACCATTTCACGACCTTCTGGCAATGTAACAATACCGGTCACATCTGTTGTTCTAAAATAGAATTGCGGGCGATATCCAGTAAAAAATGCGCTGTGTCTTCCACCTTCGTCTTTTGACAAAATATACGCTTTACAACGGAATTTTTTGTGTGCCTTAATACTTCCAGGCTTAACAATAACCATGCCGCGCTCGATATCTTCTTTTTTAGTACCACGAAGAAGTAAACCAACATTATCGCCAGCCAAGCCTTCATTTAATAACTTTCTGAACATTTCAACGCCGGTAACCGTTGTTTTTGTTGTATCACGAAGACCAACAAGTTCAACTTCATCGCCAACTTTAATTTTTCCCGTTTCAATACGACCAGTTGCAACTGTACCACGACCAGCGATTGAAAAAACACCTTCAACTGGCATCAAGAATGGCTTATCAATTTCACGAGTAGGCTCTGAAATATAGCTGTCTAGCGCATCGATTAATCTCATAATTGATGCTTCACCTATATCGCTTGTATCACCATTAAGAGCCTTAAGCGCTGATCCTCTTATCACAGGAATCTTATCACCAGGAAAATCATACTTAGAAAGCAATTCGCGAATTTCTTCTTCAACCATATCAACCATCTCTGAATCATCTACCATGTCTACCTTATTAAGATAAACAACAAGAGCCGGAACACCTACCTGCCTTGCCAATAAAATATGTTCACGCGTTTGTGGCATTGCTCCATCAACAGCCGAAACAACTAAAATTGCACCATCCATTTGTGCAGCGCCAGTGATCATGTTTTTTACATAATCAGCATGCCCAGGACAATCAATATGCGCATAATGACGTTTGTCAGATTCATATTCAACATGTGAAGTAGCAATAGTAATGCCGCGAGCTTTTTCTTCTGGCGCATTATCAATTTCACCAAACGCACGTGCTTCTGCATAGCCTTTTTTAGCCAATACAGTGGTAATTGCCGCAGTCAATGTTGTTTTACCATGATCAACGTGGCCGATGGTACCAACATTCACATGTGGTTTTTTACGCTCAAATACACCTTTTGCCATCGTTCATACTCCTACGATTAACATAAAAATTATTCTTTTTTATTCTTTGCAACTATTGCATCTTGCACATTTTTAGGAACTTCTCTATAGCACAAGAATTCCATATCATAGCTCGCTCGTCCCTTAGTCATCGATCGAAGAGTTGTTGAATAGCCAAACATCTCCCCAAGAGCAACTTCTGCTGAAATTATTTGTTGATTAAACTCTGTTTTTGAATCTAAAATACGCCCACGACGAGCATTTAAATCTCCAATAACATCACCTATATACTCATCTGGTGTATAAACATTAACCATCATAATCGGTTCTAATAAAACCGGAGAAGCTTTGGTCATAGCTGACCTAAACGCCATAGAAGCCGCTACTTTAAAAGCTATTTCAGATGAATCAACATCATGATAGGAACCATCATACAAAATTACCTTAACATCAACAACAGGATATCCGCCCAATATGCCGGCATTTAATGTTTCACGAATACCCTTTTCAACAGCAGGAATAAACTCCTTCGGAATTGTTCCACCTACCACGGCATTAACAAATTCAAATCCTTTACCGCGCTCCATTGGCTCCATCTTTATCCAGACATGACCAAATTGACCGCGACCACCAGATTGACGAACAAATTTACCTTCTGCATCAGCTAATTTTTGAACAGTCTCTCTATAAGCAACTTGCAACTTACCCTGAACAACTTCAACTTTATGCTCTCTACGCAAACGAT
The DNA here is from genome assembly GCA_035455925.1 of Candidatus Babeliales bacterium. Taxonomy (NCBI): domain Bacteria; class Candidatus Babeliae; order Candidatus Babeliales; species Candidatus Babeliales bacterium. The sequence goes on along the minus strand of DATIEE010000023.1, from coordinate 12,945 downwards.
CAACTATAATTTCTAAATGCAATTCACCCATGCCAGAAATTTCTGTTTGTCCAGTCTCTTCATTATAAGAAAACCTGAAAGATGGATCTTCTTGCATTATTTTACGTAACGCAAGAGTCATTTTTTCATAATCAGCTTTAGCTTTCGGCTCAACAGATGTAGAAATTACAGGGGTTGGTATAGTAATAGATTCAAGCACAACAGGAGTTTTATTTATACACAATGTATCTCCAGTTTGTGCGTCTTTGATACCCACAACTGCTGCTATATCGCCTGCTCTCACACTTGCAATTTCTTCACGTTTATTTGCATGCATTTTTAGCAATCGACTAACACGTTCTTTTTCGCCGGTTCTTACACTATGCACATAAGAGCCAGCTTTAAGCTCACCTGAATAAACACGAACAAAATTTAAAACGCCCACAAATGGATCTGCCATAATCTTAAAAACAAGGGCATAAAACGGACCATTAGGATCAGATGGGATTGGAAATTTTTCATCCGTATCAGTATTTGTTCCTTCAATTGCTGGAACATCAAGCGGTGATGGAAGGTAATCAATTACACCATCAAGCAATAACTGAACTCCTTTATTTTTGAATGCAGAACCGCAAAAAACAGGAACTACCTTAAGTTCAACCACTCCCTTACGCAACGCTGTCTTAATTTCTGGAAGGGTAATTTCTTCTTCCATAAGATATTTTTCAGCTAAAGATTCATCTAAATCACATGCAGCCACAACTATTTTTGTGTGTAATTCTTCAAGCTTATCTTTATATTCATCTGGCACGTCAACCCACTCAACAATCTCGCCGTTATCACCTTTAAACACAGCCATCTTACGGGTCAAGATGTCAATAATGGAATTAAAATCTTCTGACATTCCAACTTGCATCTGCATAGCAACAACATTAGCACCAAGCTTTGCTTTAATATTTTGAACGGTCCGCAAATAGTCAGCACCAATACGGTCAAGCTTATTTACAAAAACGATACGCGGAACCCTATAACGATTTGCTTGCTTCCACACTGTTTCTGATTGAGGCTGAACACCTTCAACACCAGAAAAGACAGCAACTACGCCATCAAGAACCCTTAATGAACGCTCAACTTCAATGGTAAAATCAATATGGCCTGGCGTATCAATAATATTAACTTGATGATCACGCCAAAAACTTGTTGTTGCTGCAGCAGTAATAGTAATGCCTCGTTCCTGCTCCTGCTCCATCCAATCCATAGTCGCTGCACCCTCATGAACTTCACCAATTTTATGTGAAATACCAGTATAAAACAAAATACGCTCTGTTACTGTTGTTTTACCTGCATCAATATGAGCTGCGATTCCAATATTTCTATATCGCTCTAACGGATATTGCTTAACTGACATATTAACCTCTCTTACCATGCATAATGAGAGAATGCCCGATTCGCATCCGCCATACGTTGAACATCTGATCTTTTCTTTACTGCTCCACCCTTAAGTTCGCTTGCATCTAATAACTCACGCCCAAGACGCAATCCCATTGTTTTATCAGAACGGGCTCTTGCAGATGATACTAACCAACGAAATGCAAGCGCTCTTCTGCGTTTTTCGCTTACCTCACGAGGAATTTGATATGTGCTACCGCCAACACGCCGTGAACGAACTTCAATAAAAGGAGCGATTTGCTCAAACGCACGGTTAAAAAGCTCTAATGCTTTTTTTTCATCACCATTCACTTTTTTAACAATTAAATCCATCGCTTCATAAACAATTGTTCTTGCGCAGTTCTTCTTGCCACGCTTCATAACAACATTAATAAGCTTTTGAACCAACGCTGATCCAAACCTTGGATCAAAACCAACATCTCTTATAAATTCAACTTGCCTACGCCTTGGCATATTTTAACCCTCTATTTGTTGCTTTTTGGACGTTTAGCTCCATACAAAGAGCGCCCTTGTTTTCTTTTATCTACACCTGCGCAATCAAGCGCACCTCTCACGATATGATATTTAACACCAGGCAAATCCTTAACGCGACCACCACGCACAAGAACAACAGAATGCTCTTGCAAGTTATGCCCTTCTCCAGGTATATACGCTGTTACTTCTATACCTGTAGTCAACTTAACACGAGCAACTTTTCGAAGTGCAGAGTTAGGTTTTTTAGGCGTAGTTGTGAAAACTCTCGTACAAACACCTTTGGCAAATGGACCCTTAAGGAATGACCCTCTCCTAAGAGCAGGGCTTTTGGGCTTTGCCTTAATTTTATTTCTACCAAATCGACATAATTGATTAATCGTTGGCATACACACAAACCTTTACATTATCACGTTATAAAAAATTATTTTATTATATAATCGCAACTTTTAATCCGACATATTACACCAGGCACTCAAGTTGACTAATTGTTATTTTACCCTCTTTGTGAATTTTTTCAAGAAAATAATTTATGATCAGCACAAGGAAAGTATATTTAACTCAATTTTTTCTACAAAACATAATCCATTTTTACGTGGAAAATAGATTCAAATATGGACAATAAGAAATAGACATATATCATTAATAATGATAACGTATTTTTACAAAACTAGCAAAATAACTTTCTATAAATTAACCATCTACAAAGGAACAATCGATATGGTTTTATCATGCATTGCATCTCTTATGCTTATTTGTAAGCAGCTTCTTTTTATTCTTCTTGGATTTTTTGGAATGGGTTTTTTGATAGGATTTCATGAGCTCGGGCATTTTCTATTTGCTAAGCTTTTTAAAATTCGGGTACCTTCTTTTTCCCTAGGCTTTGGCCCTAGACTTCTTACTAAAAAAATAGGTGAAACCGAATTTTGTCTTTCAGCAATACCGTTTGGCGGATATGTTGAAATTGCAGGAGCATCTGAAGTTGGTCAGGGGGATCAAAAAGATGCTTTTGCCACAGATGAACATTCTTTTGCAATAAAACCATTTTACCAAAAATTTTGTGTAATGATTGGCGGAATACTCTTTAATCTTATTTTTGCTTATTTCATCATGATTTTTTTATTTGTAACAGGAATACCAAAAACACCTTTAATGCCTAATCCAACCATTGCGGTCATTCAACAAGGATCCGCTGCTGAAAAAGCAGGTTTAATAATGGGCGATCGAATAATATCTATAGATGATCAAAACGTTGAACATAATTTTCAACGCATTCAACAGATCATTCACCCTCTTGCTCAAAAAACAGCAACTATTGTCATCGAACGTAATGGTGAAAAATTTGGTAAAGTCATAGCAATTGACAGCAAAATAGCTGACGGCGAAACTATCGGAGTTCTTGGTGTTGAGTTTGATTTTGCCCCAACACCTCCACATTCGCTAAAGGAAGCATTTGCACTTGGAATTTCTGCATGCAATAGATGGATAAAAAATACATTTATTGGGCTTTCTCAACTATTTACCAGAAAAGGCATTAATAACGTTGCTGGCCCCATAATGATTATTTCCATGACGGTAAAGGGTGCTGCTGCAGGATTTCAAATATTTCTATTATTACTCGTGCTAATCAGTATAAATTTAGCTGTTTTAAACCTCATCCCTCTGCCAATACTTGATGGCGGGCAAATACTTTTTTATTCAATTGAAGCACTCATCCAACGTCCTATACCACATAAAGTTAGAGAATATATTCATATCGCCACATGGATAATGTTTCTAATTTTATTCCTTTATTTAAGCGCTCAGGATATTTATTGCATTGCAAGTCCTTATATTGATTCTCTATGTACCTTTTTTAAAATACGATAAAGTTTTCAGTATAAAAAATCTTTAACACTAAAAAAGAAGCAGCGCATTTTTTAATGCGCTGCTTCTTTTTTTTAATATCTGACAGTAAAAGATAGAGAGATTTAACCTTATGGTTTTTTATATCTCTAGCTTAATAGTTGTTGGCTCTTGAGCCACATGAGGATGTTCTGATCCTGCGTATACTTTAAGCTTTTTAATCATTTGCCTACTTAATTTATTTTTAGGCAACATACGTTTTACTGCAAGTTCAATAAGATGAGTTGGATGCTTTTTATGCAAATCTTTAGCAGAAATTTCTTTTTTTCCACCCATCCAGCCACTTACCGTAACATATTTTTTATCTTCCCACTTATCGCCTGAAAGAAAAATTTTTTCGGCATTAGTAATCACAACATAATCACCACAATCGGTATGTGGTGTATAATGCGGCTTATCTTTGCCACGTAATCTATCAGCAATAAATGTAGCCAATCGGCCAAGTACTTTGCCATCAGCATCAATATGACACCATTCAGTTACAATATCTTCTTTACGCGGATAAAACGTTTTATTCATACTCATAATTAATAATCCTTATTGAAATTAAATATTTATGTACGTTACTTGAAAGAGAAATGATCATTTTTAAAGTAACGTATTATTAAAAATCGGTCAATAAAAAAAGATATTCACTCTGCAAAATCAAATACATAAAAAATACATCGGTTAATAACTAGTTTTTCAACTTAATGTAGTAAAATAGTCATATCTTGCGTTTTAACAAAACAAAGAATTGAAAACTTCGTGATAAATTCAATTTTGCGTGACATATACCTATGTATTCGCTATAATTATATTTGACAATAAAGAATTTACCGTCTCTACTACAATCAAGGATTATTTTTATGATAAGAACAAGTTTTTTTATTACTCTGCTAATACTCATGCAAACTTTATCTTGCATGGACGCTTCAAAATATAACTTAAACACAATTGGAAATGATATTAATGATATATTAGAACATAAACTTCACTTTAATGTTGAATTATTTAGCCATAATACCATCTGCGCAGTAGCATTGGTTAACAAACGTCTGAATGCATTTGTAGAAAAAACTGCTCAACAAAGAAAAGACTACCTTACAAGCCAAGAAGTATACAAGGGTGCTTGCGTAAATTTTGGGATAGACGCACGAACAACATGGCACAAATATGGTAGTGCATATGCTTATTGGATAATATATACCCCAAAGGTTTCGCAGGAAAGAATATTATTTAATTTTATTCATTTAAATGGCAACAACAGTATTTCTACTCATGTGTTTGAAGATCATCATAAAGACCTAGTCGGTGCCGCTCCGCCTTTTGATGATTATGTTCCATTTTTTAATACTAATGGAGATGCTTGCATGCATGCTTATATATTACATAGGAAACAACAAAAAATATCTCTTAAGCGTTCTTCTAAAGAACATATAGTTGAGTATTCAATAAACACAAATGGCTTACAAAAAAAACTTTCTTGCTATGTTAATATTATTAATAAAAACAATTCAAATAAAAAAAATAAATCCATTAATTGTGCTAAGTACATTGACGATACTGTATTTTTGAAAAAAATTATCAATTCGGAGTCTATCACTAAAGAATCAATCAAAGTATATAACATAGATAAAGCAGATATGAATAAAAACATTGTACTCAACAAGAAATGATCCTAAAAAAGCAATAATTGCGACAAACATGGATTAGTGAACTCATTAATTATATTAATATCGGCGGCACTATAAATTCGTAGAAAATTCATTTTTTTTATGACATCTATTCACTAGCTTGTTATAATTATGTTCAACAATAATGGCTTTGCCGATTTTACCATAATCAAGGACTATTTTTATGACAAAAACCAGTTTTTTTATCACTGTGTTAATGTTCATGCAAACTTTATGTTGCATGGAAATTTCAAAATATGCTTTACCCACAATTGGAAATGTTATTAATGATATGTTTGCACATCAACTTACGTCTAATGTAGGATTATTTAATCATGATAACATCTGTGCATTGGCATTAGTTAACAAATATTTGAATACAGTTGTAGAAAAAACTGCTCTACAAAGAAGACAATACCTTGCGAGCCAACCAGCATATATTAATGCTCGTACATTAGATACTCTGCTGTATAAACAAACAACATGGCATAAATATTGTAGTGCATATGCTTATTGGGTAGGACATACTACAGAAGATATGCGCAAATGGGATAAACAAATACTATTTACGTTGGTTCATTTAGATGGGGATAATAATATTTTTACTCATCTACTTGAAGGTAGTCATACCGGGTCAGGTGCCTTGACTCCACTTTTTGATAGTTGTGTTCCATTTTTTAATGCTAAGGGAGATGCTTGTTTTCACGCACATGGACTATTCAAAAAACAGCAAGGAACTAAAGATAGTATACTATACAACCCCTATTGTAACGGATATATATTTGAATATTCAATAAAGACCAATGGCTTTCAAAAAAGAACGCTTTGCTATGTTAATATCATTAGCAAGGAAACACCAGACCCAGACAACAAAAATATCATCAACTGCGTTAAATACTTAAATGACATTCGTTTAAAAAAAATCATCAATTCAAAGGTTATCAGCGAATCATCAACTGCATCATGTAATCTTGGCTCAAAAATATATGACGAAAATGGCAACTTTTACCTTAACAATATAAAAGTGTATAGCATAAATGAAGCAGATATGAATGAAAACATTGTATCCACCAAGTAAGAATCATAAGAAACAGTAAAGGATTTCTAATGAAAAATTCCAAAATATTTTTTTCGCTACTATTTGCAATAGTTGACGCTTTCATCATTAATGCAGTCGATTATGACAAAGGTGAGGTTGATGAGAATGGTAAAAATTATTGGCATATCTTGGCAAAACAGTGTGCTTCTAATAATTTTGAACAAATTCTTCGTGAGGAGCTGAAAAAGGTAAACAATAGACCAGAAGGTCAAGCAAGTTTACTTTTAGAATTGATAGGACAAAAAGATAATAATGGGAAAACTCCAGCTGATGTTGCAGGAGAAGAATCATGGAAAGTTTGGTATTGTCACGGCTGTAAAGCCTTGCAAGTAGAACTTAATAATGCTGAAAAACAATATCAAGAATATAAAAATTACAGAATTAAAGCCATCAATGAAGGCTTAAAAATTGCTGCTGACAACACAGAAATGGCTATTGAAAAAATAAAAGATAAAGCAAAATAGACCAACATTTGAGTGGGATATCAACTGCAATACCAATTAATTTTGAAGGATGGCATCGGTTAAGCAAATTCTGTGTGTTTTTCAAATCCTTTGTATTTCATTGATTAACTTTATATATAACCAACCTATGCGCATTACAGGACGTGACACATGAATTTTCATCAGATGTCACCTTCACCAACTCTTGAAAATCCCTTTGAGATGAACGTTTCCACATTGTATAATGGTTATACGCATCCTTTTTTTGATTTTGTGTCATCGCTTGCGTATATTCTTCTAAATTTTTTTGAACACCAAAAACAATATCAACAATATCTTTAACAGACATTTTACCAACAGAAGTTTTAGCATCTATATTTGTTGTAATTGTTTTTAAAGCAAGCTCAATTTGCGTTTGCATAATATTTGATTTTGCTTTCTGTGGTGATATATTCAATTTACCATGAACAGGAGATAAATCTGGTTCATTTTGATCATAAAAATTAATAACTATTTTTTCCATAAGGTTATAATATTTATTTTCAAATACTAATTCTACATACGTTGCTTTAAGACAATCGGCACTATCAAGCGGATTCAATTCTGATGCATCAACAGTAGTCAACACATTATTTTTTTGTGATAATTTATTATATTCAGCAAGATAATCTGCAATAATGTGAAAAAAATCAATATTTACTATACCTGTATTATGATCTTTCCATAGTTGTGATAAAACTTTTGTAAACCGAGATTTATTATCATATTTTTCGCCATAGTACGTATCAATAAAACGTGCACGAAAATAATTAAATCCTAATGTATTCAGTAAGGAAAGCGTTAAATAATCCTGTAATAACCATCCCGAACCAAAACTTGTGTATATAAGTGGATCATTAGCATTAGTTATTTTATTACTATGCTTTTCTAAAACTTTCTCAGCAATTGTTATTATCATAGTAATACGTTCTCCGAATGAAACTTTGGAGCAATTACACCATTTTACTATCTGATTTTCTTGCGGTAAAGCATAAGAAATCATAAAATATCGTGTTAAAATATGTGCAATATTCTTTTTATATTTTTCAACTGAAGCAGATAAATTATTTGATTGAATAATTAATGGTATGACAACATCAAACAACTGTGAAAGAGTATAACGCTCTTGATTACTTATATTTACATAAACACTTTTTTGCTGAGCGGATAATGAACTAACAAGGTCTGTAACCGTTACTGCATAATCATAACTTTCAATCCCCTTATCCCACCATTGAGCTATCTTTTTACTAAGATCTTTTTCATCAAGTCCATATAAAGTACACAGGCCTTTTTCTTTTACAATACCCTTCTTAACATTAGCTTTATATTGTTGATCGGTAACTTTATGCAAATAAGGATACTTTTTTTGTATATATTCATCAGAAATAATTTGAATTGCTTGATGCATAAGCATATTTTCATAATATGGTAGCCATTTTGTAGCTAAAGTAAAATCATTATATTCATATTCAGTATAAGAAGATATATCCATGGCATGAATGGTCGAAGCATATAATAACAATACAAAACATATGGCTGAATAATATTTCATACACATTCCTTTGTAATATTTTTATTTTGTACAAAAACCTATCACATCTTTTCATATATTGACATATTTTTGTAAATTGATAATAATTATCATTCGGCATGCACTATAATTATATATCTCACAGGAATTTCTATGAACACAATAAAAAATATGGTTTTTTGTTCAATTCTATTTGCTAGTATTTATAGCTATGCAATGCAATACAATAATGCAAATGCAACACTCACTCAAGAGCAAGCTGAAACCATAAAAAACGAAGCGCGCCAACATCTCTTTAGAGATAACGAAAAGTTCTATTGCATGAATGATGAAGTTTTAACTGCTATTGAAAATAATGAAGAGCTCAATGATGCTTTTAAAAAATGCAAAAATTATATACATCCACCCGAAACAAAAGAATCACAATTTATACAATTTAAAATGATTGTTAATAGCCTGGTTAAGTCTAATCAATAAATTTAAAAATAATTGTTTGTATAATATATTCAGCTTGCTTTAACCATTCTTGTGCGATTGCTCGTGGTATTTCTCTGATTAGATAAGGTTTATATGTCTTAATCCATTCATTATAAGGTATGTAATTAGATTCTTCTTCAGGTTCACAATACATATAAGGGTAGAATGGTGTTACTTCAAAAATAATTGATCGATCAGATTTATTGTATATCCATGATATATAATTGTGAGCCCATAAATGATAATCATTACCAGGCCAATATGAGATATTATTTTTTTTTTTATAAATAAGACCTGTTGGTTTTTTTAATTTTTCTCCACATAAATTTGCGCTGTATTGATTAAATAAAAAACCAATATCATGCATTATATAATGATCTGACAATAGTTCATTTTTTAGTGCTTTTTTTAATAAGGTAATAAGTCTATTCATATTATGATAAAGAAAATCCTTAGTAAGTATTAGTTGTTTATTATTTTGCATTAATATAATTGGTGTTGTAGAGCAATAATCACTTGTACTTAACGGACTTTTAAGTTGTATAATGATTTTTTCGTGATTATTAAGGGCAAATATTATTTCATTTATAGTAAGCATAGTTATATCTCTCATTTTTTTAAAGCACTTCTAATGATCTTACCAGATCTTCTGACTAATCCTTGATGTATTAATGTGTTTTTCATAAAGTGAGTTAATTGCTTCCAGGTGCGGATATGGCCATGGAATTCATGCGTCATGGTTTTATAAAATACAACAAATTCTTTTCCATCGATTGCTATAAAAGAATCTTGCGATCCTTCAATAGAGAATGCATTATCTAATAATTCTTGACCATTTTTAGGTGATTTACTTTTTAAACCATTACTATTGATATTGTGGTATTCCGCGTCTTTATAAACACCATTTGGGTATTTTTTTTTATTAGCTTTCTTATCATCCTCTGGATCTTGCCATCCACCACCATTAACAATATTATTGTGATTTTGTACATGATAACAGAGGATAAAAATCACGTATTTATTGTATGTTTTTCCATTTTTCAACATTAGCTTCTATTGTTTGTATAATATATTCTGCTTGCTTTAGCCATTCTTGCGCGGTTGTTGTTGGTAGTTCTCTGATTAGGTAAGGTTTGTATGTTTTAATCCATTCATTATAAGATATATAATTAGGTTCTTCTGTAGGTTCACAATACATGTAAGGATAAAATGGTGTTACTTCAAAAATAATTGATCCATCTGGTTTATTGTATATCCATGTTATTAAGCGTATATTGTGTGATGCTGCTTCCCAAACGTGATATTTGTAGCCAATCCAGCTTGATATACCAGAGGGAAAATTATACATAATAAAGTTATCTTCAGAAATGTGATATTCATTTAATAGATAACCAATATCTAATGTTATTGAACTATGAAGAGGTAATTGGTTATTAATAGTTTTTTTTAAATATTTTATTAATTGTTGCATGTTATAGTAAATGGGTCCTTCTGCAAGAAGATGCTTATTTTTATTATAAGATAAAAAAATATATTCTTCATAGCATAGATCAACTAATTCAAGAGGTTCTTGTAAGTATAGCAGTATTGTTTCTTTATTATTAAGAGGAAAAGTTATTTCATATTTTTTCATGTTAAAATTATTTCGGTGATTTGTTTTAGGATTTTTCCTGATTTTGTTACAAAGCCGTTTTTGATTAACATACTTTGCATAGATCCTTCTAATTGTTTCCATGTAACAATATATCCATGAAATTTACCGGGAGATGTATATTTAAGTACAACAAAGTTATCATTTTCAATTGATATTCGTTGTGTTCCTTCTGTTGGTAAAGAATAATCTAAACAACGTTGACCATTTCTGGGGCAAGGACTTTTTTTACCTTTACTTTTAGAATGATGATAGGGAGATTTTTCGTAAATTCCATGAGGATGTTTTTTGTTATTGTCTTCAGGGTCTTGCCATCCGCCACCACTAACAATAGTATTGTGATTTTGTATAGCGTCATTTGGAGTGTTTCTATTTTTTTTTGCTATTTTGGTAGCGCAATGCGCAGCTAAAAATGTACCACCAATTGTTAGTCCGACCTTTACTATTTCTACTATCGGTCTAACTAGCAAAGGAAAAGTTATAAAAACGTTAATAAAATTGTGAACAAGAATATTTTCAGAAGAAATATAAAATGTGTGAGAATTTGCAAGAGAAATAGAATACATTGTTTGTTGTTCATTAATAATAGTAATAGCATCAATAGTAATTGCTTTTCCATGACTATTCATTAACGTATCTGATGTTGTTAATTCATGAGCAAAAATCCATTTATTTTGATTGTAAGAATAGAACTTTTGATCAGGTGCTGTAAAAATAGTAATATTATTGATGTTAATTTTGATCAGTTGATTTGTCTTGTATTGTGTAATAGCGGTTATTGATTGTTCTTCGAGAACATCATTATATTCATGAGCAATGATGTCGTTGCCAATGGTAAGTTGTTCAATAGGTAGGTAACCATATTTTGTTTTTACAAGAGTGCCGGCAATAAAACCTTCAGCTTTCAGTAGATTTAAATGTGCAAATATAAAGAGCAAGCTGGTCAATAGTAATGACTTGTACGTCATGAGATGGTCCTACGGTGGATTTTTAAATATTTTAGTTTAATTAACCATATTATTTAAAAATTTAAAAGTAAATATTTAGGTAAACTGATAACAATTAATTTATTCATTGACTCATGATAACAGAGGATAAAATCACGTATTTATTGTATGTTTTTCCATTTTTTAGCATTAGATTCTATTGTTTGGATGATATATTCAGCTTGCTTTAGCCATTCTTGAGCGATTGCGTGTGGTATTTCTCTGATTAGGTAAGGTTTGTATGTTTTAATCCATTCATTATAAGATATATAATTAGGTTCTTCTGTAGGTTCACAATAAAGATACGGGTAGCACGGAGTTATTTCAATAATTATTGATCCATCCGGTTTATTATATAGCCAAGTTACTAATCGCACGTCTTTTGAAGCAGCTTCCCACAGATGATATTTATAACCGACCCATGTTGATCCACCAATTAGTTCTTCTGTTACAAAGCCTGTTGTATTTTGATAATATTCATTACATAAATAACCAATATCATTGGTAAGTGATTTATGTAAATATAATTCATTATATAAAGCTTTGTTTAAAAAATTATGAAATCTAGTGATACTATAATGGATGGGATCAATTGAAAGAAGATAATATTGATTTTCTTGTAATAACGTAATATCAGTTCTATAACAACAATCTACATTTTCAAGAGACTCTTCTAAATGTATAATTATTTTTTCTGTTGTGTTTAATGTAAAAATGATATTATATTTATTCATTTAAACATTTCCTTGGCAATATGTTTAATTATTTTTCCTGATTTTGTTACCACGTTGTGATATCTTAATGTATTTTGCATTGACCAATGTAATTCTTGCCATGTAACTATGTATCCATGAAATTCATTATCTATTGTTTTTCTTAAAATAACAAAATTATCACCTTCAATGGCAACTCGTTGTTCTGAGTTTCCTTTACTTGATAGAGAATTATCTAAACATTTTTGTCCATTATTGGGAGATTGATTTTTCGTGCTTTTTGCTATTTTTATGATAATAGGGAACATCCTTATAAATTCCATGAGGATGTTTTTTGTTATCATTCTCGGGGTCTTGCCATACGTCACCATTAGCAATAATATTGTGATTTTGTATAGCGTCATTTGGAATATTTCTATTTTTTTTTGCTATTTTGGTAGCGCAATGCGCAGCTAAAAATGTACCACCAATTGTTAGTCCGACCTTTACTATTTCTACTATCGGTCTAACTAGCAAAGGAAAAGTTATAAAAACGTTAATAAAA